>JAYNNS010000110.1:0-8612 GCA_038112835.1 Curvibacter sp.
CTTTTGCCGCATCGGATAAATCATAACCGATGACATCATGACCGGCGGCGACCACGAGGCGGTGGGTCGCGCGCATCCGGTGTTCGACGTGCTCGGCAGCCGCGTCACCCATGTCGGCCGTTCCGGCGCCGGCCAGGTGGCGAAGGCCGCCAACCAGGTCATCGTCGGGCTGTCGCTGTTCCTGACCTTCTTCGTCATGGGGCCGACCTTCGACCGCATCTATGCCGAGGCCTACCAGCCCTACACGCAGAACGTCATCAACTTCGAGCAGGCGGTGACCCGCGCCGAGGCCCCGGTGCGCCAGTTCATGAGCAAGCAGACACGGCAGTCGGACCTGGCGCTGTTCGTCAAGCTGGCCAAGCTGGATCCGGCGACCACGGCCGAGAACGCGCCCATGCGCGTGCTGATCCCGGCCTTCGTGACCAGCGAGCTCAAGACCGCCTTCCAGATCGGCTTCCTGATCTTCATCCCCTTCCTGGTCATCGACATCGTGGTGGCCAGCGTGCTGATGTCGCTGGGCATGATGATGCTCTCGCCGGTGCTGGTGGCGCTGCCCTTCAAGCTCATGCTCTTCGTGCTGGCCGACGGCTGGAACCTGCTGATCGGCTCGCTGGCCGCCAGCTTCGTCCCCTAGGAGTGAACCGCCATGAACGCACAGATGGTTCTCACGATCGGGCAGGAGGCGTTGATGACGCTGCTGATGGTGGCCGCGCCCATCCTGGGCGTGGTGCTCCTCGTCGGCCTGCTGGTCAGCCTGTTCCAGGCCATCACCCAGATCCACGAAGCCACGCTGGCCTTCGTGCCCAAGCTGATCGCGGCCATGGCCGTCTTCGCCTGGGCCGGACCCTGGATGCTCAACGTCCTGGTCGAGTACATCCGCCGCACCATCGAGGCCATCCCGGGCATCGTGCTGTAGGGCTCGCTGCTCGCGCCGCGTCATGATCACCTTCGACGAAGCCCAGATCATGGCCTGGCTCACGCCGGTGCTCTGGCCTTTCCTGCGCGTGCTGGCGGTGTTCACCGCCGCCCCCATCTTCTCCTCGCGCTCCTTTCCCGTGCGCGCGCGCATCCTGCTGGCCCTGCTGGTGGCGTTGTCGGCCCAGGCCACGCTGCCGCCCATGCCGGTGATCGACCTCAACGGGCCTGCAGCCCTGGGTGTGGCGATCCAGCAGGTGGGCATCGGCCTGGCCATCGGCTTCGTGGTGCGCGTGGTGTTCGCGGCCTTCGAACTGGCGGGCGAGGTGGTCGGTTTCCAGATGGGCCTGAACTTTGCGGCCTTCTTCGACCCGGCGCTCAACAACCAGTCCAGCGCCGTGGCGCGCTTCTTCGCCTACATGGCCTCGCTGCTGTTCGTGGTGCTCAACGGCCACCTGATGGTGCTGATGGCGGTGACGCGCAGCTTCGAGGTCTTTCCCGTCACGCAGAACTTCCTGGAGGCGCTGCGCCTGATGCAGCTCTACACCCTGGGTACCGAGCTCTTCGCCAGCGCGTTGTGGATCGCCCTGCCCATGCTGGCGCTGCTGCTGTTCACGAACCTGGCGCTGGGCATCATCTCGCGCGTGGCGCCGCAGATGAACGTGTTCGCGATCGGCTTTCCCATCACCTTGTCCGTGGGCCTGGTCGGCCTGACGGCCACGCTGCCCATGCTCGACCAGCCCTTCCAGTCCCTGCTGGAGCGTTCGATCGAAGTCTTCATGGGCCGCTGACCGTTCCACGCTCCTAAACTCATGAAGAAATCGTAGCGAGCGGCCCAAGCGCAAGGCGGACGGAGCGCAGGAACCGGAACGTACTTCAGGTACGTGAGGATTCCGACAACGAAGTTGCGGCGCAGGCTAACTTTCGCTTGCGAAAGTTAAGCGCAGCGGCCGACGCCAGCACCGCCCAACGCCGCGATCGGACCGCGCAGTAGATTTATTCGCGAGTTTCAGACCAGGCCGTTGCGGATGGCGTAGACCGTGAGTTCGGCGTTGTTCGAGAGCTTGAGCTTTTCCAGCACGCGCGAGC
The DNA here is from genome assembly GCA_038112835.1 of Curvibacter sp. GTDB lineage: Bacteria > Pseudomonadota > Gammaproteobacteria > Burkholderiales > Burkholderiaceae_C > Hylemonella. Next base: position 2,005 of record JAYNNS010000110.1, read on the forward strand.
GGTAGACGCTCACGGTCTTGGGGCTGAGCATGAGCTCCTCGGCGATGTCGGACAGGCGCTTGCCCGAGGCGATCTTGAGCAGGGTCTGCAATTCTCGCTCGGACAGGCTGTCGTGCAGCGCTTCGCTGGTGGGGGTGGCCAGGTTGTCGACCAGCATCTGCGCGACGTCGGGGGTGACGTACTTGCGGCCCTGGGCGATGGTGCGCACCGCCTCGATCAGTTCGGCCGGGTTGCCGGCCTTGTTCAGGTAGCCCTGGGCGCCCGCGCGCAGGCAGCGGATCGCGTACTGGTCCTCCGGAAACATCGAGACCACGAGCACGCGGATTGGCGTCTCGGTCTCCTTGAGCGAGGCCAGCACCTCCAGGCCGCCACGGCCTGGCAGGTTCAGGTCCAGCACCAGCACCTCGCAGGGCGTGGCGCGCAGCAGCTCGCGGACCTCGGCGTAGCTGCCGGCTTCTCCCACCACCTTGATGTCCACCGCTTCCGACAGGGTATCGCGGATGCCGCGGCGGACCACGGCGTGGTCGTCGCAAAGTATCACTCGTATCATCGTGCCTCGTCCTTGGCCTCGATTGTGAGGGGTATCGACAGGGTAATGGAAGTGCCGGCACCGGCGCGGCTGCTGATGTCCAGCCAGCCATTGGCGGTACGTGCGCGTTCCTGCAGGCCCTTGAGCCCGAAGGCCTTGGGCTTGTGGCGCTCCTCGGTACCGATGCCCTGGCCGTTGTCGGCGATCTCCAGGGTCAGCACGCCCTCGGCATCCGAGAGCTCGATGCGCACCTCGCTGCAGTGCGCGTGCTTGGAGATGTTGGTCAGCGCTTCCTGGGCCGTCCGGTAGGCGGTCAGCTGCACGGTCTTGCTCAGGCCGGGCTGGCGCAGTGCGGCGCGCACCTGGGTGCGGATGCCCGTGCGGCGCTCGAACTCTCCGGCCAGCCACTCGACGGCGGCCTGCAGGCCCTGGTCCAGGATGGCCGGGCGCAGGTTCATCATGATGCGCTGGCTGGCGCCCACGGCATGCTGCAGCATGGCCGTGGCCGCCTGCACATGGGCCTGGGTGTCGGAGTCAGCGTGGTGCCGGCCGATCCAGGAGAGGTCGAACTGGATCGCGGCCAGCGAGCCGCCGATGTCGTCATGGATCTCGCGCGCAATGGCCGCGCGCTCCTGCTCGATCGAGGTCTGCAGGTGCTCGGCAAAGCGCGCCAGGCGCTGTTCGGAGGCGGCGAGTTCCTCGACCGCACGTTCGCGTTCGCGCTTGGCCAGCTGGACCTCGATGGCTCGCTGGATCACGTGGGCCAGCTTGCCCAGGTCGTCCTTGAGCAGGTAGTCGCTCATGCCGAGCTTGATGGCGTCGACCGCTGCGGTTTCGCCGATGGCGCCCGACAGCAGGATGAAGGGCGGAGGCTGGGGCACGGCCTGCAGGGCCTGCCAAGCGTCCAGTGCGGTGAAGCCGGGCAGGTGGTAGTCGGCGAGCACGGCATCGTAGCCGTCGGCCTGCAGGGCCTGCATGAACGTGTCCAGGCGCTCCACCCGCGTCAGTTCGCAGCTCAGGCCGGCGCGGCGCAGGGTCTGGCGGACGATGTCGTGATCGAGTGCCGAGTCTTCCAGGTGCAGGAGACGGATCGGGGCGCGGTGTATGGCAGGCTGCATGCGATGGTGGCAAGAGGTGGCAGGTCCTGCGCCGGCGGGCACGGCGCGCGCACGGCTGGAAACACGGCAAATGGTGACGAATTCCCTCCCAATTCGGTGGAATCCTGCTACCCTACGTCCTGCAAAATTCTAATGCCGGACTGGATGGCGCAGTGTATCCATCAGCATCCTGACATCAGACTGGAAAGACCATGCAAGCCCCCCACACCCTGCCTGCGGATCCTCCCGCCGTGCAATTGCCGGTGATGCTGGTGGCCGAGGTGCAGGACTCCCTGCTGGTGGTGGTGCATGATCTGGCCCGGCTCGACGGCCTGCTCGCGCACACGATGGAAAACCTCATGGAGCGTTTCACCACGGCGCTCGACAACCTGGGGGACTCTTCGCCGGCCGGTCCGGCCGCCCTCGAGGAGGCGCGCAATGCCTTGCGGGCCGCGGTGACCGAGCTGCAGTTCCAGGACATGGCCTCCCAGCTCATCGTGCACACTTCCAAGGTATTGCAGGGCTGCGCCTATCGCCTGGCGTCCGAGTCCATGGGGCAGGAGGACGGCGAGGCCGTGCCTTTCGTGGAGGAGGTGCCCGAGCGCCCCAATCCCGTGACCCAGGACGAGATGGATGCCGGCTCGATCGAGCTGTTCTGACCGCGGCGAGAGAACCACTGCAACAACCTGAACCCAGAACCTACGAACCGGAGCCCCGACATGCCCACGATCCTTGCAGTGGACGATTCGCCCTCGATGCGCAAGATGGTTTCCTTCACCTTGTCCGGCGCCGGCTACCAGGTGGTGGAAGCCGTCGACGGCCAGGACGCCTACGAGAAGGCCCAGCAACAGCCCTTCGACCTGGTCCTCACGGACCAGAACATGCCGCGCCTGGATGGCCTGGGCCTGACGCGCAAGCTGCGCGAGCACCCCGATTTCAAGACCACGCCCATTCTCATGCTCACCACCGAGTCCAGCGACCTCATGAAGCAGGCCGGGCGGGCCGCCGGGGCCACCGGCTGGCTGGTCAAGCCCTTCGATCCCGCGCGCCTGCTCGAGGTCATCAAGAAAGTCATCAAGTAAACCGGTCCAGCATCCGACACATCAGGATCAGAACAAGGAGATAGGCATGGCCGAGGGTTATCAGGAAGGCAGTGGAACCGGCGACGCGCTGGACCTCAGCCAGTTCTATCAGATCTTCTTCGAGGAGGCCGGCGAGAACCTGGACCAGATGGAGCACATGCTGCTCAACCTGAACCTGGAAACCGCCGACGACGAGGAGCTCAATGGCATCTTCCGCTGCGCGCACTCCGTCAAGGGGGGCGCGGCCACCTTCGGTTTCAGTGACGTGGCCGAGCTCACCCACCAGATGGAGTCGCTGCTGGACAAGCTGCGCCGCCACGAGCTCCAGCCCAATCCCCTGATGGTCGATGTGCTGCTCGAATCGGCCGATGCCTCGCGCCTGCTGCTGGCCCGCCACCAGACCGGCGACAGCAGTGCGCCGCCGTCCACGGCCGACCTCGTGCGCCGCATCAGCGAACTGGCAGCCGGCGGGATGCCCTCGCCCGCTGTCGCCGCGCCCGTGCCGGTGGTCGTTGCCCCCGCACCCCAGGCCGCGGCTCCCGCGCCTGCCGCCCCGGCCAAGCCGGGCCTGCGCCAGATCGAGATCCGCATGGGGCCGCTGGAGCGGCCGGACCAGGTGGATGGCGTCAAGGACCTGTTCCGCGACATCGCCGGCCTGGGCGAGATCAGTGAAGTGGCAAGCGAGCGTCCGGATACCCGGGTCTTCAAGGTCACGACTTCGTCGAGCAACGACGATCTGCTGGACCTGTTCGCCTTCCATGTGGCGCGCGAGCAGGTCCGGATCACCGAGCAGGCGGCACCGGCCGTGGCCTGGGTGGACCAGGAAGACCCGCCGCCCGGCGCGCCGGTCGCCCCGGCACCAGGCTTCGGCTTTTTCGAGGGCGCGCCTGGCGTGCCGGCCCAGGAAGGCGCGGTGACGACGCCTGTAGTCGCGGCCGAGCGCGCGCCTGCGGCTGTCCGGCCCGGCCCGGCCAAGGCCGCCGCGGCCAGCCAAGTCACGGCCCAGCCCGAGGCAGCCACCATCCGTGTCGCGATCAACAAGGTCGACCAGCTGATCAATCTCGTGGGCGAACTGGTGATCACCCAGGCCATGCTGGCCCAGAACAGCCGGGCCCTGGACCCGACGGCCAACCAGCAGCTGCTGGCCGGCCTGGCCGACCTGGACCGCAACACGCGCGATCTGCAGGAATCGGTGATGTCCATCCGCATGATTCCGATGTCGGTCGTGTTCAGCCGCTTCCCGCGCATGCTGCGCGACCTGGCCAGCAAGCTGGGCAAGAAGGTCGAGTTCGTGACCCAGGGCGAGGCGACCGAGCTGGACAAGGGCCTGGTCGAGAAGATCACCGATCCGCTGACCCACCTGGTGCGCAACAGCTGCGACCACGGCATCGAGATGCCGGCCGACCGCCTCCAGGCCGGCAAGCCCGAGACCGGCACGATCACGCTGTCCGCCGCGCACCAGGGCGGCTCCATCGTGATCGAGGTGCGCGACGACGGCCGCGGCCTCAACCGCGACAGGATTCTCAAGAAGGCGCGCGAGCGGGGGCTCGATGTGTCCGACCAGATGTCGGATGCCGAGGTCTGGCAGCTGATCTTCGCGCCCGGCTTTTCCACGGCCGATGTCGTGACCGACGTCTCGGGCCGCGGCGTGGGCATGGACGTGGTCAAGAAGAACATCGCCGCGCTCAATGGCACGGTCGAGATCGACTCGTCCGAGGGCTATGGCATGCGTGTCTCGGTGCGCCTGCCGCTGACGCTGGCCATCATGGATGGCATGTCGGTCGGCGTGGGCGACGAGGTCTACATCCTGCCGTTGTCCTCGGTGGTCGAGTCTTTCCAGGTGAAGGAGGAGGCGGTCAACACCGTGGCCCAGGGCTCGCGCCTGGTGAAGGTGCGCGACGAGTACATGCCCGTGATCGAGCTGGAAAAGGTCTTCCAGGTGCCGCGCGACGATGCCAAGTCCAGCGACATCATGGTCGTGGTCGAGGCGGAAGGCAGCCGCGTGGCCCTGCTGGTCGACGAGCTGCTCGGCCAGCAGCAGGTGGTCGTGAAGAATCTGGAGACGAACTACCGCAAGGTTCCCAATGTGTCGGGCGCCACCATCCTCGGCGATGGCACGGTGGCCCTGATCCTGGACACCAGCGCCCTGGTGCGGCGTTCGCGTCATTGAGGCTATAGGAGACGATCGGTATGAATCAGTTGGTGGAAGAAGGCAAAGTGGCGGCAGGTCCGCGCGAATACCTCACGTTCAGGCTCGACCAGGAGGAATACGGCATCGACATCCTCAAGGTGCAGGAGATCCGCGGCTACGAGAAACCGACCCGTATCGCCAACGCGCCGGCTTTCATCAAGGGCGTGGTCAACCTGCGCGGCACCATCGTGCCCATCGTCGACATGCGCCTGAAGTTCAACTGCGCCCAGGCCGAGTACAACAGCTTCACCGTGGTGATCATCCTGAACCTGGGCCATCGCATCGTGGGCATCGTGGTGGACTCGGTGAGCGATGTCATGGAGCTGGCGCCGGAGCAGGTCCGTGCCGCCCCCGAGATCGACGCTTCGATCGACAACTCGGCTGTGGTCGGGCTGGGCTCGGTCGGCGAACGCATGCTCATCCTGCTGGACATCGAGAAGCTCATGTCCAGCGTCGACATGGGGCTGGTGTCTGCTGAAGCCTGATCTTTTTTCCGACCTCCGGGCCTGCGCGCATGCTGACGATGGACAGAACTTCCAGGACCGCGAAGGCAGGGGCTGACAGGCCGGGGGCGGCGGAGATTGCGGGCGGCGACCAGCAGGCGCGCGAGTTCAGCTGGACCCAGGCCGATTTCTCCCGCGTGCAGTCGCTCATCTACCAGCGCGCGGGCATCAGCCTGCACGACGGCAAGCACGCCATGGTCTACAGCCGGCTTTCGCGTCGTCTGCGCGAAACCGGCTACCAGAGCTTCAAGGATTACCTCGGCTGGCTCGAGTCGCACGACGGGCCGGAGTGGCAGGAGTTCGTCAACGCGCTGACGACCAACCTGACCTCCTTTTTCCGCGAGCAGCATCATTTCGACATCCTGGCCCAGCACCTGAAAGCGCAGCCGGGGCACGCCTGGCGCGTGTGGTGCAATGCCGCGTCCACCGGTGAGGAGCCCTATTCCATCATCATGACGGCGCTGGAGGCCCTGGGTAGCCAGGCCAACTTCAAGCTCTGGGCCAGCGATATCGACTCCAAGGTGCTGGCCACGGCAGCCCGCGGGGTCTACCGCCTCGAATCGACCAAAGGCCTGGATACGGCCCGCCTGCAGCGCTTCTTCCTGCGTGGCAAGGGCGGCAACGAGGGCCTGCTGCGCGTCAAGCCTGAACTGCAGCGGCTGGTGGAGTTCCTCAGTGTCAACCTGATCCGTGACGACTGGCCGTTTCGCGAGCCCTTCGACATCGTCTTCTGTCGCAACGTCATGATCTACTTCGATGCCCCGACGCAGCGCACCGTGCTGGAGCGTATCCACCGGGTCATGAAACCTGGCGGCTATCTGTTCGTGGGGCACTCGGAGAACTTCAACGAGTCGCGCGACCTGTTCGTGCTGCGTGGAAAGACGGTGTATGAGCGTCGCTGAAGCGTTGTGCCATGGCGCCGACGGGCGTGAGGGGAGGCGCCATGAGTGAGATGACGGCCTTGCGGCCGGTGACATCCGGTGGCCCGCGGATGCTGGCCGGCGGACGCATCTCCCGCGTGGACGAGCTGCGGGCCCAGCCGCGCAAGCCGGGCGAGGCGTCGTTTTTCTACGCCGATCATCATTTCCAGTACGACGCGGTCAAGGTGCTGCCCGGCGAATACTTCGTCTCCGGTGATGACGTGCTCATCATGACCGTGCTCGGCTCCTGCATCGCGGCCTGTATCTGGGACGGCAAGGTGCGTGT
>JAYNNS010000111.1:0-8601 GCA_038112835.1 Curvibacter sp.
CGCGGGCCATGGGCTCGGCGTTGGTGGGCCGGAGCGGGGTCATCCGCCTGCGTGTGGTCTCGCCGGCGGGGTAGTGCGCCGGCTGCGGGGCGCGGGCGGTGGGCAGTGCCGGGGCGCCGCCCACGCCGTGGCGGCCGAAGCCACCGAGGCCGCGCGCGCTGCGCTGGCCGCAGCCGGCGTGGCCGTGCAGACCGAGGTGGTGGAGTCGCACGCCGTCTGGCGCGGCATCACCGAAGCGGCCAACGCGCGTGGCGCCGATCTCATCGTCATGGGTTCACACGGCCGCCGTGGCCTGGAAAAGCTGGTGCTGGGCAGCGTGGCCCAGCGTGTGCTGGCGCATGCGACCCAGCCCGTGCTGATCGTGCGCGACTAGTCCTGGCCGTTCGCGTTGAGCCTGTCGAAAAGCGCTCTTCCTCAATCCAGAACCTGCCGAGGACTTCGACAGCCCAGTCCGCAAGGAAGAGCTTGCACCGGCTCAGCCGCGCCGCCGCGCCTGCATCTCCTGGCCCATGGCGGCCTGCCGTGCGGCGTCCATGCCGGCCTGCGCGCCGGGAAAGACCAGGGTTTCCTCCAGCGGGATGTGGCCGGCGTAGAGCTGGGCGAAGCGTGCCGCCTGCGCGCGCAGCGCGGCATCCGGCATCTCGCGGGCCCCGGCGTCGCACCAGCGCAGCAGCGTGGGGCGCAGCGCGGCCCACAGCGTCTCCATCTCGCGGTGCTCGGCCTGCAGGCGGCGCACCACGGCCTGCAGCGCGGCGTCCTGGCCCGCGAGCAGGGCCGGGAAGACGTGCAATTCCTCGTCCTGGTGGTGCAGGGGCGCGGCCAGGTCGAAATAGCGCAGCACGTCGGCGGCGGCCGAGCGGCTCTGCGTGTCGTGGCCGTGGCGGTCCACGTGGGCGATCAGCCGTTCCAGCAGGGCCAGCGTGCGCTGCACGCGCTCGTGGCAGGCGGTGAGCATGTCGTAGGGCTGCTCGAAGCCCGCGGCCGGGCTGTCGAAGCCGGGCAAGGCCTGGCCCGGGGCGCTCATGTGTCAGCTCGCGGGTTTCTGCGCGGTCAACTCGGCCAGCTGCTTGCGCAGGGCCTTCTCGTCGTTGAAGCGCCGGGTGGCGTCGCGCGCCACGGCCAGCGAGCCGATCATCTGGCCGCTTTCATCGCGCACCATCTCGAAGCTCATGTCCACGTAGATGAACTCCTCCGTCTTGTGCAGCGAGCGCGTGATCATGGACGTGCGCCCGGGCTTGACGCCGCCGCGCGCGATGGCCTGGTCGAAGCCTTCCCAGTGCGCCTTGCGCATGCGCTCGGGGATGATCAGGTCCAGGCTCTGGCCCACGGCCTCGGCCGCGGACCAGCCGAAGACCTTTTCGGCGCCGCCGTTCCAGACCCGGATCGTGCCCTGCAGGTCGCAGAAGATCAGCGCCTCGGGCATGCTGCGCAGGATGAGGGCGGCGACGGATTCGAGCGGGGACGAGGCGGACATGGTTTCTTCGCGGTCGGTGGACGAGGTGCCTAGCGTAGCGCAAAGCGGGCCCCGGTCCAATAGTTCGAGAGAACTAGGACTGTGTGGGCTGCAGCCAGGCCAGTCTGATGTGTCTGGGCGGTAGCGCCAGGTCTGGCAGCAGCAGGCCCCCGTCTGTCCCAGTCGCGTGCACACCTGAGCGACTCTGGCTATGATCCAGCCCGTGAGCCGCTTCTTCATCCTCGTACTGATCGCCTTGCTGCCCCTGCGCGCCTGGAGCGTCGAGCGCATGGCCGTCCACATGGCGGCCAACGAGGTGGCGGGAGCGACAGGCGAGGCCGTTGCGGCCATGCCGGCCGACTGCCCCATGCACATGACGGCGGCCGACGACAGCACCGAGCCCCAGGCCGAACGTGGCTGCCAGAGCTGCCAGCTGTGCATGTCGCTGAGCCCGGCTACCCTGCCCCTGCTCAAGGTCCCCGGCCTGCGTCCGCTGTCGGCCGCCAGCCCGCCCGCCGACCGCTACGCCAGCGCCGAACTCGCGCGCCTGGTCAAGCCCCCCATCCCCTGACCCGACAGCCCCCGTGCGCCTGCAAGCCACGCTTGCGGGCGCTTGTCTCACGAGCCCCTGTGGCTCGCTGTCTGGAGTTAGTGCATGAAATTTCTGATCGCCATCGCCGCGTTCGCCTGCGCGGGCCTGGCCTGGGCCACGCCGCCCTGGGTGCAGGCCACCGTGGTCCGGGTGGACCCTGAGCGGGCCCGCATCATCCTGAATCATGAGCGCATCCCGCGCATCGACATGGATGCCATGACCATGCCCTTCAAGGTGGACAAGGGCGTTCCCCTGGCCGGGTTCAAGCCCGGTGACAAGGTGCGCTTCAGCTTTGTGGAGCGCGACGACCACCTGGTCATCGACGCGCTGGAGCGCAGACCATGAGCGCGCGCTATTTGCGCCGCGTCTTGGGTGCGCTGGCCTGGCTGGCGGCGCTGCCCGCGCTGGCGGGCCCCATGGGCTTCAAGGAGAGTTGGATGGCCATGGGGGACTTCGGTCCCAACTGGCGCGAGGCCTTCATCAACTACGCGCCGACCGCACGTGATGCGGTCGGCGTGTCCTCGGTCTACATGCGCTCGGACGACAAGTCCCGCTCGCGCCTGCTCAACGAGGCGACCTACACCCGGCTGCTCAAACGCTGGAACGCACCGCACTCCCAGGCCAATCTGTGGTTCATCGGTGGCCTGGGTTCGGTCAGCGGCAGCGACTACGCGGGTGCCCGCGCCATGGCCACACCGGGCCTGCAGGTGGACTTCGAGACCACGCGGGTCTATTTGGCGGCCACCGCCCGGCTCTACCGGGCCGAAGGCCTGAAGCATGACTATGCCTCGGCGCGTGCAGGTTTCTCCTTCTACGAAGTGGACTACGACCAGATCCAGCCCTGGTTCATCCTCGAGACCCGTCGCATGAAGGGCCTGTCGGAAGAGACCGAGATCACGCCCATGCTGCGCCTGATCCACAAGCGTTATTTCGTCGAGCTGGGCGTGAACACCATGTCGCAGGCTCGTGCCAACTTCATGTACATCTTTTGATTCGGAGCGCCCCATGAACAAACTCATCCTCACCCTTGCACTGTCCCTGGGCGTCCTGCCCGCCTACGCTGCCTCCACGCTGAAGGTCACCGTCAACGGCATGGTCTGCGCCTTCTGCGCGCAGGGCATCGAGAAACGCGTGGGCAAGATGCCTGCCACGCAAGAGGTCTTCGTGGACCTCAAGAACAAGATCGTGGCGGTACAGGCCAAGCCCGGCCAGACCCTGGACGCGCAGGCCATCAGCGCCGAGATCGTGGACTCGGGCTACGACGTGGTCAAGATCGAGCCCGTGTCGCAGTCGGTGGCCGACATCAAGGCCGAGCTGAAGGCGCGCAAATGAGCGCCGACGGCCTGAGCGAAACGCGCGGCGGCTTCTGGTCCTCGTTGGCGGCGCTGTTTGCCAGCACCGGCACCCTGGTGTGCTGCGCGCTACCGGCGGTGCTGGTAGCCCTGGGCGCCGGGGCGGCGCTCTCCAGCCTGGTGTCGGTGTTTCCGCAGATCGTCTGGCTGAGCGAGCACAAGGAGGGCCTGTTCCTCTTCGCCGGCCTGATGCTGCTGGCCAGCGGCGCGTGGCAGTGGCGCCACCGTGGCGCCCCCTGCCCCACCGACCCGGCCCTGCGCCAGGCCTGCCTGCGCACCCGCCGCCGCGCCTGGTGGGTATGGCTGGCCAGCGTAGCACTGTACGGGGTGGGCGGCTGGTTTGCCTTTGTGCTGCCTTGGATGGTGGGCTGATCCCTCCGACCACAGATGGCCCACCAAGTGAAAGCTTGTGGCATCAGCGGATGCCGCAAGCTTTTCGCTTCCTGATGCCTAGAGGGAACGTCAGGGAAATGCATTTGAACCGGATATATAAATTCATAGTGCGCGTAAAAATGCCACTCGCGTCTACGCCTATGTCGGGCGCACTTTGATGAAATTCAGAGTGAATCTGGTGCGACCCTGAGTGGATGCAACTTCGATCCTGCCCCCGTGCGCCTGTACGATGGCTCGCGTGATGGCAAGGCCGAGCCCGGCGCCTTCTGAGTCCGGCTGTGCCCTCGAGGGATCTGCTCGATAGAAGCGATCGAACAGCCGGGGGATGATTTTCGGATCGATCTCATCCCCCGTGTTTTCGACAGTGACCTGGGTCGAATTTTCGGTGTCGACGATCTCGATACGAACCTCACCATTTATCTTTGTATGCCGTAGCGCGTTCGACAACAGGTTGCTCACCGCTCGGCGAAACATCAGCCGGTCGCCGAGGATGTTGCCGCTACCGTGCAGGCTCATGCGGACATTCTTCTCATCAGCCATCGCCTCGTAGAAATCCAGCAAAGCCTGAACCTCCTGTCCGGCGGAGAAATACTCCTTGCTGGGAAGCTGGATCCCTCCCTCCGTCTTGGCCAGAAACAGCATGTCGGACACCATGCGCGCCAGGCGCTGGAACTCCTCGGCGTTGGACGCCAGAATGTCCCGGTAGGTGTCGGCATCACGCCGGCTGGACAGGGCCACCTGCGTCTGCGTCAGGAGGTTGCTGATCGGCGTGCGCAGCTCATGCGCCAGATCAGATGAAAAATCGGACAGGCGCTGGAAGTCCTGCTGCAAGCGATCCAGCATGCGGTTGAGTTCATTCGCCAGATCCGCCATTTCGACGGGTACGGCCGCCACCGGCATGCGCGGATTGAGCTGCTGGCCACTGACGACCGAGGCCCGGGACTTCATGGCGCGCAGCGGGGCCATGCCCTGGTGCGCGGCGAACCAGCCAGCCAATCCGCTGACCAGCGTGGCCAGGATGGCATACAGCAGCAGGGTGTGCTGCAGCTCCGCCATGAAATGGGTGTGGTGCTCGGTATCGGTCGCCACCAGGATGAGCGTGTCGGCCGCCCCACCGAGCTGGGTTTCTCGCCACTGGGCCAGTCCGTGGTAACCGCGGCCACGGCTGGTCCAGTTCAGGGAGGTCGGCGCCTGACCCGGCTCTGGCAGCACGGCAGCGTCGGGCAGGTGGAAGTCGTCCGACTGAAAAAAGACCTGGCCGCGTGCATCCCGGAGCAGCACATAAAGACCCTGGTGGTGATCCAGCGCCTCCTTCAGTCGGGCTTGGGCGTCCTGCACCGAGCCAGACCTGGCCAGCAGATCGCTGACCAGCCTTTGCTTGTCCTGCAGGACGATATCGTCCAGGACGATGAAATGACGTTCGGACGCTACCAGAAAGATGGCGCCCAGACCGAGGACGACCGTCGCCGAAAGCAGCGTGAAGAACAGGGTCAGACGCGAGGTCAGAGACAGGGATCGCAGCACTCAGGGCTCCTCGGGCGCTTCCAGCACATAGCCCATGCCCCGCACGGTCTGGATGAGCTTGACCTCGCGGCCTTCGTCAACCTTGACCCGCAGCCGCCGCATGGCCACCTCGATGACATTGGTGTCCCCATCGAAGTTCATGTCCCATACCTGCGAGGCGATCAGGGAGCGCGGCAAGACCTCCCCACGACGACGCATCAGGAGCTCCAGCAAGCCGAATTCCTTGGCGGTCAGATCGATTTTCTGGCCACCCCGGGTCACCCTGCGGCGCAGCAGATCCAGCTCGAGGTCGGCCACCACCAGCGAGGTTGGCTCGGTGCCGCTGCGGCCGCGCCGCAGGATGGTTCGCACCCGGGCCAGCAACTCGGCAAAGGAAAAAGGCTTGACCAGATAGTCGTCGGCGCCCAGCTCCAGGCCTTTGACACGGTCTTCGATCTGATCGCGGGCGGTCAGAAACAGCACCGGCATCTGCAAGCCGCGCTTGCGTATGCCTTGCAGGACTTGCCAGCCATCCATGCCCGGCAACATGACATCCAGGATGAGGAGATCGTAGGACTCCTGGAGGGCCTGATGCAGCCCGTCCATGCCGTCTCGTGCCAGATCGACCACAAAGCCAGCTTCCCCCAGACCCTGGCGCAGGTACTCCCCGGTTTTGTGCTCGTCTTCGACGATCAATATCTTCACGTTTGCACTCCACCTTAGGCCGGGCATCAGTTTGACGGGTTTCGCGTCGCTGTCGGCGAGATGACAGAAATGTAATCTCGAAGTCAGCTTTCTGACGGCGTCACATTTTCAGAATCTCCTCCTGAGATCAGCGTCTCCATCCAAGAGGAATTCATGACCATCCCTACCCACAGCTTGTCCTACGGGACATTGCTTGCCTGGACCCTGGCTTTGCTCGCCGGCTCAGCCTGGGCGCAGACTACGGCTGAGCAGAAACCGCCGGCACCACCGGCCGCGCTGAGCTACACCTCGCCCCTGAACGCTTACCAGGCCTATACGGACCAGCCGGTCCAGTCCTGGCAGGAGGCCAACGACACCGTTGGTCGTATCGGTGGCTGGCGGACCTACGCCAGGGAAGCCAGAACGGCCGAACCGGCCAAGGACGCAGCACCCGCCGCCCCGGCCCATGAAAGGCATCATGGAGGCTCCAAACCATGAGTCGCACCCTGACATCTCGCGGCGCCAGGCTCGCGGTATCGGCTGTGGCTTTGGCCGTTCTTTCGGGCTGCGCCAGCGTCAGCCTCGAACAGAACGTCAATCGCGTGAACGATGAAGCCAGCAGCTTCACGGACAAGAAGCTGACGCTTTCGCGCACGGAGCAGGAGCGCAAGGAGCGAGTAAAGGCCGCCGAGGCGCTCCTCGCCCAGCCTCTGGGGCAGCGCGAAGCCGTGCAGCTGGCCCTGGTCAACAGCCCATCCTTGCAAGCCTTGCTGGCCCAAGGCTGGGCCGAGTCGGCCGACGCCGCCCAGGTCGGCCGGATCGCCAATCCATTCTTCAGCTACGAGCGCATGGTCGCAGGCGACGAGCTGGAGATCGGACGTTCTCTGTCGTTTGGTCTCCTGGATCTGCTGACGCTGCCTGCGCGCCAGGGCATCTCCCGCTACCGTATCGAGCAATCACAGCTGCGCTTGACCAGCGACGTGGTAGACCAGGTCACACAGGTCCGCCAGGCCTGGGTGCGCGCGGTTGCAGCCCAGCAGACCCTTCGGTACGCCCGCCAGGTGTACGAGAGCGCAGAAGCGACGGCGGAAATCGCGCGTCGCATGCAGGCCGCCGGCAACTTCAGCCGCATCAGCCGTGCGCGCGAGCAGGCCTTCTACGCCGATGCCGCCACGCGACTCGCGACGGCCAGCCATCAGGCGACGGCGACACGCGAGGAGCTGGTGCGTCGCCTTGGCCTGGATGAAGCACAGGCCCAGGACCTCAGGCTGCCCGATCGTCTTCCCGATCTGCCCAAACAGGCGATGGATCCACAGACGGCTGGCGCGCACGCCACGCGCAACCGGCTGGATATCCGCCTCGCATGGTCGAACTATGAAGCCTACGCCCGATCCCAGGGGCTGACCACGGTCACGAGCTTCACCGACATCGAACTCACGGCGATGCGCAACACGAACACTGACAGTGCATCAGGCAGCCGGTCCGATCCGCGCGGCTATGAGATCGGGGTACGGCTGCCGATCTTTGACTGGGGCGGAATGCGACGCGATGCCATGAGCGCGCGAACGCTGGCAGCAGCGAACCAGCTGGAGGCCACAGTCCGGGCGGCTGGATCGAGTCTGCGCGAGAGCTATTCCGCCTACCGCACCGCCTACGACGTGGCGCGCCATTACCGCGACGAGGTGGTGCCCTTGCGCAAGGTGATCTCCGACGAGAACCAGCTGCGCTACAACGGAATGATCATTGGTGTCTTTGAACTGCTGGCCGACGCCCGGGATCAGGTCAACACGGTGATCACCGCCATCAACACAGAGCAGCAGTTCTGGCTGGCTGACGCGGCTCTGCAGGCCTCCCTGATTGGACGCCCGACCAATATGGCGCTGGCGACTGCGGTGGCTCCCGCTGGTGCCGCTGCAGCCCCTCATTGATTTCCAAGGAACCTGCAATGACATCCAGAAGAGAGTTTTTCAAGTTCGCCGGGCTTGCCGGCGGTGCCGTTGCCGCGGCCTCGGTCAGCCGCGTGGCCATGGCCGCCCTGCCCGAGCCGGTCATCCAGACCAGCCCGGACACCATGGCACCTTTGGTTCCCAACAGCGGCCGTCCCTACAACCCGGTGGTCACGCTCAATGGCTGGACCCTGCCCTGGCGCATGAACCAGGGCGTCAAGGAATTCCATCTGGTGGCCGAGCCGGTGGTCCGCGAGATGGCCCCCGGTTTCAAGGCCCATCTCTGGGGCTACAACGGCCAGAGTCCCGGGCCCACCATCGAGGTGGTCGAGGGCGACCGGGTGCGCATCTTCGTGACCAACAAGCTGCCGGAGCACACCAGCGTCCACTGGCATGGGCAACGGCTGCCCAACGGCATGGACGGTGTTGCCGGTCTGAACCAGCCCGCGATCCCGTCGGGAAAGACCTTCGTCTATGAGTTCGTGGCGCGCCGACCCGGCACCTTCATGTACCACCCGCATGCCGACGAGATGACGCAGATGGCCATGGGCATGATGGGCTTCTGGGTCACCCATCCCAAGACCAGGAACCCGCTGATCGACGAGGTGCAGAGGGACTTCTGTTTCCTGCTCAACGCCTACGACATCGACCCGGGGAGCTACACCCCCAAGATCATGA
>JAYNNS010000112.1:0-3835 GCA_038112835.1 Curvibacter sp.
CGTGCAGATCGTCGACAGCTCGACCGACCAGCTCGACGTCTCGCGCGACTTCCTGATCGGCTCGCGCGCCGCCTGGCAGGAGTTCAACGCCCGCGGCGGCTGGCGCGGGCGCGCCGTGCAGCACACCGTGCTCGAGGTCGACGGCAGCCCCGGCAGCCTGCGCCAGGCGCTGGAGACCGTGCGCGGCCTGCCCCAGTGTGTGGCCCTGTGCGGCACGGCCGGCGACCGCACCGCGGCCCAGCTGGTCGAGCTGCTGCGCCTGGACCCGCTGGAGATCGCCCACGCCGCACCCTGGCTGCACCAGGACCTGGCCCCGGGTGCCGAGCAGCGCAGCTTCCCCATCTTCGCCTCGCGCCAGGAGCAGATCGCCCACGCCCTGCGCTCGCTCTCGGTCATCGGCGTGCCCGAGCTCGGCGTGGTCTATGCCTCGGCGCAGGAACAGCGCCTGTACGAGAACGAGGTGCAGCGCATCGTGCGCACCCTGCAGCTGCAGCTGCGCCTGCAGACCTACGCGCCCGCCAGCAGCCTGCAGGAGTTGGGCCGCCGGCTCACGCCGCAGACCCCGCCCATCCTGCTGTTTGTGGGCGGCACGCCCGAGCTCGCGCAGTTCGCCCAGGGCCTGGAGCGGCAGGACCGCCAGCGCTACGTCATCGGCCTGGCCGACGTCAACCTGCAGACGCTCAACCAGCTCGGCGCCGCGCGCAGCACGCCCGTCATGGCCACCCAGGTCGTGCCCATGGTCACGGCCGGCCTGCCCATCGTGCGCGCCTACCGCGAGACGCTGGCCCGTCTCTTCGACGAACCGCCCACGCCCCAGAGCCTGGCCGGCTACATCGCCGCGCGCTATGCGCAGGACGTGCTGCAGACCCTGGAGTCCACGGCCACGCGCGCCCAGGTGCTGCAGGCCTTCCGCCAGCGCAGCCAGCTCGACCTGGCGGGCTTTCGCATCAGCTTCCAGGCCCAGCGCCGCAGCAGCGGCTATGTGACGCAGAGCATGCTCACCGCCGACGGCCGCATCCTGGGCTAAGAACTCATGACTAAATCTGCTGCGCAACCCGATCGCCGCGTTGGGCGGTGTCGGCTCGGGCCGCTCGCTACGATGTCTTCACAAGTTCTGCGGGTACCATCCCCACGATGAAGCTTGAAACCCGCGCATGAAGAACGGAACCGACCTCGCCGCCATCGACCTGGGCTCCAACAGCTTCCGGCTCGAAATCGCCCAGCTCGACCACGGCCTGCTCAAGCGGCGCGAATACCTCAAGGAAACCGTGCGCCAGGGCAATGGCCTGGACGCCGAGCGCAAGCTCACCGCCGAGGCCATGCAGCGCGGCTGGGACTGCCTGGGCCGCTTCGCCGAGCGCCTGGCCGGCTTCCGCAAATTCCAGGTCCGCGCCGTGGCCACGCAAACCCTGCGCGAGGCACGCAACCGCGAAGAATTCCTGAACCGCGCCCAGCAGATCCTGGGCTTTCCCATCGAAGTCATCTCCGGCCGCGAGGAAGCCCGCCTGATCTACCAGGGCGTGGCCCACCTGCTGCCGCAGAGCGACGAGCGCCGCCTGGTGGTGGACATCGGCGGGCGCTCCACCGAACTCATCCTCGGCCAGGGCTACCGCCCGCGCTTCATGGACTCCTACCGCGTGGGCAGCGCGGCCTGGTCCATGCGCTACTTCCCCGACGGCGAATTCAGCACCGGCGCCTTCGAGACCGCCGAGATCGCGGCCCAGGCCGTGCTGGAAGAAGCCCTCAACAGCTGCCGCCCGCAGGACTGGGACACGGCCTACGGCTCCTCGGGCACCGTGGGCGCCGTGGGCGATGTGCTGCAGGCCGCGGGCTGGCCGGCCGAGCGGGTCACGCGCGCAGGCCTGGACTGGCTGCTCGACCGCCTGCTCAAGGCCGGCAGCGCCGAGCGTCTGCGCCTGGAAGGCATGAAGGACGACCGGCGCGCCGTCATCGGCGGCGGCCTCAGCGTGCTGCGCGCCGTCTTCAGCCTGCTGGAGATCGACGAGATGCACGTGGCCCAGGGCGCGCTGCGCCACGGCGCGCTCTACGACCTGCTCGACCGCGAGCACGAGCAGAGCGACCAGCGCAGCAGCAGCGTGCAGCGCCTGGCGCGCAACTTCGGCGTGGACCCGGCCCAGGCCCGGCGCGTGAGCCAGGTGGCCGAAGCCCTGCTGCAGCAGCTCGCGCAGGACCACGCGCTGCCCGAGCTGGAACGCCACCTGCGCAAACTGGGCTGGGCCGCGCAGCTGCACGAGATCGGCAGCGCCATCTCGCACAGCGACTACCACAAGCACGGCGCCTACATCCTGGACAACGCCGACGCCGCCGGCTTCACCATGAACGAACTGCACCGCCTGGGCCAGCTCGTGCTGGGCCACCGCGGCAAGCTGCGCAAGCTCGACCTGCAGCTCGACGACGAGGCCTTCACCCTGCAGCTCATGGCCCTGCGCCTGGCCGTCGTGCTCTGCCACGCCCGGCGCGACCCCGACCTGCAGGGCCTGCAGCTCGCATGGGACGGCGGCACCGATGTCCAGCTGCGTCACCCGGCCGCCTGGGGCGCGAGCTACCCGCAATCGGCCTGGCTGCTGCAGGAGGAAGTGCAGGCCTGGCAGAAGACGGCCTGGGTGCTGCGCGTGAGCAGTGTCGGCTGAACCGGCTCAGGTCAGCCAGCCGGCCTTGCGCAAGGTCTGCACCAGGCCCTCGGCGAACTGGCGGTAGCCCTGGGCATTGGCATGCACGGTGTCGGCCCGCAGATCGGACCGTGACAGCACATCGGCCCAACCCTGCGCGTGCAGCGGCAACTGGAGCTCCTCGGCCAGCTCGGCATAGAGCGGATGGTCCTTGAGGCTGCCCGTGCCCGCGGCCAGCAGCGAGACCTGGGGCACGGCCACCAGCAGCACCTGCGCCCCACCGGCCTGCACCATGCGAGCGATCTCGCGGATCGTGGCCTTGGCCGCGCCCGCGCTCATCTGGCGCAGGAAATCGTTGCCGCCGATGCTCACGATCACCAGTCCCGGCTGGTGATCCTGCAGCAGCGCCGGCAGCCGTGCCAGCGCCTGGGCCGCGGTGTCGCCCGAGACCCCGCCATTGACCACCTGCCAGCCGGTGAGCGCCTGCAGCACGGCGGGATAGGCCATGTCGGGCGTGGCACCCACGCCCGCCGTCAGCGAGTCACCCAGGGCCAGCACCGTGCTGCCGGCGGGCAGGGCCCGGGCCTGGGGCGTGCGCTGGCCGCAGGCCGCCAGCAGCGCGGCCGCTGCGGCCGTCGTGAGCCAGCGGCGACGGGAAGGAGATCGCAGGGCGGATGTGCTCGTCGTCATGGCGAACAGCATACGCGGCCTAGCCACGCGGCGCCGGCACCGCATCAGCAGGCGTAGGACTCGACGAAGGTCTCGTTCCCGTCCAGCGGGCCGCCCACCGAGTCGGCCGCGATCTCCAGCACCGTGCCATTGGCCAGAGCCAGATGGCACCGCAGCGGCCCGGCCACTTCGAACGGCAGGCGCAGGACACGCAAGGTCTGCCCACCGACCCGCAGTTCACCCGCGGCCACACGCCCCAGCGCATGGGCCAGTTCGCCGGAGCAGCGCGCGTTGCGGAACATGAGCACCAGCGGCGAGAGATAGCCCTGGCCAGCCGCATCGACCGACATGGGATGGACATGGGCAGAGGAGAGGACGAGTCGCACGTCCGGGCCGGCCTGCTCGGCCCGACCGATCTGGGAGTCCGCAAAATCAAGCGCCCACATGCCTGCGACAGATAGCGTCTTGTTCATCAACGTTTGAGCCGAAGGGCCGGAACCGGGATGGTACATGGCCTACGAGGCTGAGCAATGGAC
>JAYNNS010000112.1:3845-4137 GCA_038112835.1 Curvibacter sp.
GCTCACCGACGAGCGACAAGTAGTAGCGGTGGCCATCTAGTCCGCTACGCTGGTAGTCGGGCGAGAGCGCCTCGCCGTCAAACACCACTGGCATAGGTATTCTCAGTTCACGGGCTCGCGTCAACAGCTGCCGCGAGTGAAAGCTTGCCTCGTCTTCCTCCAGCAACTGATACTCAAACTGCCAGCTGCCATCCTCCCAAACATCACCTGCAGTACCGCCCTTCTTAATGATTCTCCGGCGCTGACTGTCAAGCTCTCGATCCATGACATACCTTCGCAGCCGGAGCCGTTT
>JAYNNS010000112.1:4196-8463 GCA_038112835.1 Curvibacter sp.
ATAGATGTTCATTGAACGACGCAGGGTGACCGCTGCAAATTAACGTGATATCGACCGCAAAAGTGCGGAATGACATGGCCGGATATTCATTCTGGCGCCTCCCTTGCTGCAAGCTAAGTGCTTGTTTTGTTTGAAGAATTCGGATCACTATAACGCAGTCCCAGGCGCATAACAAACCACAAAACCCCGCAATGTCTCGGTGCCCGTCCGCTCTGGCAGCGGCTGGGAAGCTGTCTGGTTGGCGCTCAATCCTGCCGCAGCAAGGCTTGCCCCGCCCTCAGCTCCGAGCCCGTCGCCAGTCCTTCCACCAGCGCCACGCCCCTGGGCGCCAGCACCACGATGGTCGAGCCGTGTTCGAACCAGCCGATCTCCTGCCCGCGCTTCAAGGGCGCGTCGCAGGCAAGCACCTGCTCGCCCCGGTAGTCGTGGTGCAGGTTCAAATCCAGAAAGTGCAGGCGCACACTGGCCACCAGGATGGCACCCACGGGCACCAGGGTCAGTGCCTGGCCTGAGGGCAGCGCGGCCTCGATCACCGCGCGGTCGTTGCGACAGTAGAGGCTGGGCACGCGCTTGAGCGCGATGGGGTTGACGTTCCACATATCGCCCTGGATGTGGGTGACGCGTTGCACCGTGCAGTCGGTCGGCGCGTGAAAGCGGTGGTACATGCTGGCGCGCAGACGCAGGGTCACATAGGTGCCGCCCTGGTGCCGCGCCGCCAGCTCGGCGCTGCCGAGCAGTTCGGTGAGGCTGTAGGGCATGCCCTTGATCTGCAGCAGCGCGTCACCGTCGATGCGGCCGTGGCCGCCGACGATGCCGTCGCTGGGGCTGCAGATCAGCTGCGGATCAGGGTCAAAGGGTCGCGTGCCTTCCTTCAGTTCGCGCACAAAACAGTCGTGCAGGCTGTCGAAGCGCTGCTTCTTCGCCTCGCTCAGGTCCAGCCCACCAAAGAACTTGAAGAGGGCGATGGACACATCCCGCACCAGCGGCTGACGCACCTTGCTGAAGCGGCCCATGAAACGCGTCAGCGCCACGCGCGGCAGGCGGTTGGTGAGCACGAAGTTCAGGCCTTCCTGCTGGAGCAGGCGGTCAAGGAAATGTCTGGATGTCATGGTGTTTTCACAAGGCTGTCAAATCATCTGAATACAAAGAGTCATCGTCATTTCACGCACGACCATGACCTACGAACTTGCCTGGATTGCCGGCGCCGCCGGTGCCACCCTGCCCTGGCTCAAGCGCCGGCTCGAACTCTCGCGGGCCAAGCACCCGTCGCTGGCCGGGCACTCGCGCATGGCCAAGCGCCTGGCGCGCTGGATCCCGGGTTACGCCTACGACGAGGCCACCTTCTTCGCCTGTGATGGCGCGCCCGACGAAGTGGTGCAGCAGCGCCGCGCGGGCTTCTTCGCGCTGGCCGGCCGGCTGCAGGCAGCGTCGCCGCAATCGATTGCGCTGACGAAGGAGATGCGCGAGGGCATCCCGGACCTGCGTTTCACCGGCGCCTACCGCGTGCCCTACCAGTTCAGTCCTTACCTGCGCCAGCACCTGGCCGTGGGCGGCTTCGTGCAGAGTAGCGAGGGCGTGACGCTCACGGACCTGGACGGCAAGCGCTACATCGACCTCACGGGTTCCTACGGCGTCAACGTCTTCGGCGTGGACTTCTACAAGTCCTGCATCGCGGCGGGCGCGCGCATCGCCCAGGACCTGGGCCCCGTGCTCGGCGCCTACCACCCCTGCGTGGCCGACAACGTGCGGCGCCTGCAGCAGATCAGCGGGCTGGACGCGGTGTCCTTCCACATGAGCGGCACCGAAGCCGTGATGCAGGCCGTGCGCCTGGCGCGTTACCACACGGGCCGCCGCCACCTGGTGCGCTTCTGCGGCGCCTACCACGGCTGGTGGGAAGACGTGCAGCCCGGCCCGGGCAATCCCCTGCCCCCGCGCGAGACCTACACCCTGCGCGACATGCACGAGGCTTCGCTCCAGGTGCTGCGCACGCGCAAGGACATCGCCTGTGTGCTGGTCAACCCGCTGCAGGCCCTGCATCCCAACAAGAACGCCCCGGGCGACTCCACCCTGCTCGACAGCAGCCGCAGCGCCGGCTACGACCCACAACACAAAGAGGCCTACACGCGCTGGCTGCAGCAGCTGCGCGAGGTCTGCACCGAGCGCGGCATCGTGCTGATCTTCGACGAGGTCTTCCTGGGCTTTCGCCTGGCCGCGGGCGGTGCGCAGGACTACTTCGGCGTGCGCGCCGATCTGGTCACCTACGGCAAGACCCTGGGCGGCGGCCTGCCCGTGGGCGTAGTCTGCGGCAAGCGCGAGCTGATGCAGCGCTTCCGCGAGGACAAGCCCGCCGACATCTGCTTCGCGCGCGGCACCTTCAACGCCCATCCCTATGTGATGGGCGCGATGAACGAGTTCCTGCGCCGGCTCGAAACGCCCGAGGTGCAGGCGATCTACCGCGACCTGGACGCCACCTGGGACGCGCGGCGCGCGCGCTTCAACGCCCGCATGCAGGCCGAGGGCCTGCCGCTGCAGGCCGCGAACATGAGCAGCGTCTGGACCCTGGGCTACACCCGCCCCTCGCGCTACAACTGGATGCTGCAGTACTACCTGCGCGATCATGGCCTGGCCCTGAGCTGGGTGGGCACGGGGCGCTTCATCTTCAGCCTGAACTTCACGGACCACGATTTCGAAGAGGTACTGGAGCGTTGTGTGCAGGCCGGCCTGCAGATGCAGCGCGACGGCTGGTGGTGGCAGGCGCCGGACCTGACGAACCAGGCCATCCAGCGCGGCCTGCTGCGGGAGATGCTGGGGCAGATCTTCAAGCGCCGAGCCGCCCCGCTGATCCAACGAGGCCCCGGAGCGATCCGGGGCCTTGTTCATTCAACCCTGCTGGCGGGCCAGCTCGGCCTCGTGCTGGGCGCGCTCGGCCTGCAGGTATTCGGGCCTGGCGATCAGCTCGCCCTGCAGCAGGTAGAACGGCGACTTCCAGTAGAGCAGGATGTCGTGGAAAGGATCGGTGATGATCTTGGTGGCCCAGACGATGCCGGTCTGCAAACCCTGCTGGATGAAGAGCTGCAGCACGCGGAAGACCAGGCCGCCCACGCCCAGCCAGAGCCAGAGCCAGCCCACGTTGAGCACATAGCCGCCGGGCTGCTCGTGCGGCTCCAGCAGGCCAAAGAAGCTCGGGTCCGCCCACAGCAGCACGGGCAAGGCCGCCCAGACGGCCATGAGCACCACCTTGCGCTGCAGGTTGTAGCCCACCTTGATCTCTTCCTTGTACTCGTGCGTGGCCTGGTTGACCTCGTCGTAGCTCTTGGGCTCGAAGAAGAAGTGGCCCGACTGGCGCGAGACCATGGAGATCAGCCAGGCGATCAGCGCGGCCACCGGCGGCTCGATGAAGAGGAAGGCATAGGCCACGAGGAAAGAGATGGCGCTCAGCAGGTGCAGCGACTGGTTGATGCGGCTGTGGTGGTAGTAGCGGTGGTCGTCCCAGCGCTGGACCTTGAGGGCGTGCAGAAATGAGCTCACGAAGACTCCTGTGTGTATCAATGGGCAGCACGGGTGTGCGCCTGGGGGCATGGTCCGCGCTGTGCATGAAAGAACCATGACAGCGCCCGCCCTGTCACCAAAACTTCATGGCTGCGCGATGCGGTCGCACCACGCTGTCATCGTTCTGAGATAAACCGGGTTCAGCATCAGGGCATGAAGCCCGACACCACCGATCTCCTCGTCGAGAACCTGCCCGCGGCACAGACGCATCTGCGCATCGCCGTCGTCACCGAGACCTATCCGCCCGAGATCAACGGCGTGGCGCTCACGCTGCAGCGCGTGGTGCTGGGCCTGCGCGAACGCGGCCACGATGTGCAACTGGTGCGCCCGCGCCAGGGCGGTGACGGCCGGCCGGAAAGCCAGGGCGGCGACGTACTGCTGCGCGGCATGGCCATCCCGCGCTACCCGCACCTGCAGCTGGGCCTGCCCTCGCGCCGCCAGCTGCAGCCGCTGTGGACGCTGCAGCGGCCCGACCTGGTGCACATCGCCACCGAGGGGCCGCTGGGCTGGTCGGCGCTGCGCGTGGCGCGCAAGCTGCGCATTCCCGTCACCTCGGACTTCCGCACCAATTTCCACGCCTACAGCAGCCACTACGGCATGGGCTGGCTCAGCAAGCCCATCATGGCCTACCTGCGCCGCTTCCATAACCAGACCCTGACCACCATGGTGCCCACGCGCGGCCTGGCCGATCGCCTGGCCGCCGCCGGCTTCGAGCGCC
>JAYNNS010000113.1:0-7068 GCA_038112835.1 Curvibacter sp.
GTTGATGATGCGCTTGTCGGCGGCCTTGATGCGGCCCTGGGGCGCGGCGCTGGCGGCGGGTGCTGCCGAGGCCGCCGGTACGGGGCTGGCCTGCACGGGGCGCAGTTGCGGGGTTTGTGGAGAGGGAAGCTCGCTCGGGCGTCCGCTCAGGGCGGCGCCGGCAAAAGACGTTGACGGTGTGGGCTTGACTTCTTCGTCCCAGGACAACATAGGAGGTTCCAATCAGCGAATTATGGAAGCGACGACGTGAGTTGGAAAGTATTCATTCACATCGCCGCTGTTTTTGTTGCTCAATAACATCGCACGCCTGCAGCGTGCGATGCTCCCTTGGTGCCGTCTCACTGGCAGGCTTCGCAGCCCGGATCGTCGATGGCGCAGAACTTGATGTCGGTCGCGGCGGTGGCCATCTGGGCCTGTGCCGCAGCGGCTGCCGCTTCGAGCGCGCTCATGCCGCTGCCCGAATCGCTGCCCGAGGACACGGCGTTGAGACGGCCCGCAGACACCGTGGACTTCTCGGCCTGCGTGGCCGAGGTGGTGCGCAGGTAGTAGGTGGTCTTGAGGCCGCGCAGCCAGGCCAGCTTGTAGGTCTCGTCCAGCTTCTTGCCCGAGGCGCCGGCCATGTAGATGTTGAGCGACTGGGCCTGGTCGATCCACTTCTGGCGGCGCGAGGCGGCTTCCACCAGCCAGCGCGTCTCGACCTCGAAGGCGGTGGCGTACAGGGCCTTGATGTCCTGCGGCACGCGGTCGATCGGGGCCAGCGAGCCGTCGAAGTGCTTGAGGTCCATGACCATCACGTCGTCCCACAGGCCCAGGCGCTTGAGGTCGCGCACCAGGTAGTGGTTGATGACGGTGAACTCGCCGGAGAGGTTGGACTTGACCGAGAGGTTGCCGAAGCAGGGCTCGATCGAGGCGTCCACGCCGATGATGTTGGAGATGGTCGCGGTCGGAGCGATGGCCACGCAGTTGGAGTTGCGCATGCCGTCGCGGGCGATCTTCTTGCGCAGCGCGTCCCAGTCCAGGGTGGCCGAGCGGTCCACTTCCACATAGCCGCCGCGGGTCTGGGCCAGCAGGTCCAGCGTGTCCAGCGGCAGGATGCCCTGGTCCCAGAGCGAGCCCTTGTAGCTCGAGTAGGTGCCGCGCTCGCGGGCCAGCTCGGTCGAGGCCCAGTAGGCGTGGTAGCAGACAGCCTCCATGGACTGGTCGGCGAAGGCCACGGCGGCGTCGCTGGCGTAGGGAATGCGCAGCTCGTACAGCGCGTCCTGGAAGCCCATGATGCCCAGGCCCACGGGGCGGTGGCGCAGGTTGGAGTCGCGCGCCTTCTTGACGGCGTAGTAGTTGATGTCGATCACGTTGTCGAGCATGCGCATGGCGGTGCGCACGGTCTTTTGCAGCTTGGCGTGGTCGATGCCGCCGTCCTTGAGGTGCTGCGACAGGTTGACCGAGCCCAGGTTGCACACGGCGATCTCGCTGTCATTGGTGTTGAGCGTGATCTCGGTGCACAGGTTGGATGAGTGCACCACACCGACGTGCTGCTGCGGCGAGCGCACGTTGCAGGCGTCCTTGAAGGTGATCCAGGGATGGCCGGTCTCGAACAGCATGGTGAGCATCTTGCGCCACAGGTCGGTGGCGGGCACCGTCTTGCTGGGCTTGATCTCGCCGCGCTTGGCCTTCTCCTCGTAGACCCCATAGGCCTTCTCGAAATCGGCGCCGAAGAGGTCGTGCAGGTCGGGCACGTCGGAGGGCGAGAACAGGGTCCACTCGCCCTTTTCCATCACGCGGCGCATGAAGAGGTCGGGAATCCAGTTGGCCGTGTTCATGTCGTGCGTGCGGCGGCGGTCGTCGCCGGTGTTCTTGCGCAGCTCCAGGAACTCCTCGATGTCCAGGTGCCAGGTCTCCAGGTAGGTGCAGACCGCGCCCTTGCGCTTGCCGCCCTGGTTCACGGCCACGGCCGTGTCGTTGACCACCTTGAGGAAGGGCACGACGCCCTGCGACTCGCCGTTGGTGCCCTTGATGTGCGAGCCCAGGGCGCGCACGCGCGTCCAGTCGTTGCCCAGGCCGCCGGCGAACTTGGACAGCAGGGCGTTTTCCTTGATGGACTCGTAGATGCCGTCCAGGTCGTCGGGCACGGTGGTCAGGTAGCAGCTGGAGAGCTGAGAACGCAGCGTGCCGCTGTTGAACAGCGTGGGCGTGGACGACATGAAGTCGAAGGAGGACAGCACCTCGTAGAACTCGATGGCACGCGCCTCGCGGTCGATCTCGTTGAGCGCCAGGCCCATGGCCACGCGCATGAAGAACGCCTGCGGCAGTTCGATGCGGGTCTTGCGCACGTGCAGGAAATAGCGGTCGTACAGGGTCTGCAGGCCCAGGTAGTCGAACTGCTGGTCGCGCTCGGCCTTGAGCGCGCGGCCCAGGCGCTGCAGGTCGAACTGCAGCAGCTCGGGGTTGAGCAGCTCGGCGTCCACGCCCTTCTTGATGAAACCCGGGAAGTAGTCGGCGTAGGCCTGCTTCATCTCGGCGGGTTGCACATCGCGGCCCAGCACCTCCTTGGCGATGGTGTGGAAGAGCAGGCGCGCGGTGGCGTAGGTGTAGTCCGGATCTTTCTCGATCAGGGTGCGGGCGGCCAGGATGGCGGCCTTGTAGACCTCGTCGATCGGCACGCCGTCGTAGAGGTTGCGCATGGTCTCGGCCACGATGGGCTCGGGCTTGATGTCGGCGCCCAGGTTGGCGCAGGCGCTCTCGATCAGGTGCTGCAGACGACCCAGGTCCAGCGCGATGCGGCGACCGCCGTCGGTCACGTGCAGCTGGGGTGCGGCCGGCGCGGCCTGGCTCGCGGCCTGCTGGGCGCGCTCCTGCGCGCGGCGCTCGCGGTAGAGCACGTAGGCGCGGGCGATCTCGTGGTGGCCGCCGCGCATCAGACCCAGTTCCACCTGGTCCTGTACGTCTTCGATATGGAAGGTGCCGCCGCCCGGGCGCGAGCGCATCAGCGCGCGTACCACGTTCTGCGTCAGGGCGTCCACCACCTCGCGCACGCTGGCGGAGGCCGCACCCTGGGTGCCGTGCACGGCCAGGAAGGCTTTCATCATGGCCACGGCGATCTTGCTGGGCTCGAAGGGCACCACGGCGCCGTTGCGGCGGATGATCTGGTAGTTGTTGAGCGGGGCAGCGGCGGGGTTGTCCTGGGTTTGCATGGTCAGGATGCCGGTGTGCAGGGCGGGGGTTGCGGGGTTCAAGGCGGTTTGCATTTATTTCCTCGTCATCAGCAAATCTGTTGGTCTTGTCGGCTACGGAACTGGCTTGCGGGCGCCCTGCGGGGAAACAGGGGCGGCGGGCAGAAAACACTATATATGGGGTGCACTGCGAATACAAGCCACTACCTGTAGTGTAGCGTCGCAGATACGCTTGGCTCGATGGCGCGCGTAAAAAAATCCGACGCACAGCGTGCGTGGTCGGCGCGTGCAGTGCCCGCGCAGCCCTTGCATGATGCACACATCGCGGCACAAAGCCAGAAGCGATGCGGGCTTGCGCGCGATTTGCGCGCACAGGCCGCATGCAGGCGTGTCTGCTGGGCGCGGGCGTGCCGCGCAGGGCTTCAGGCCTGCGGTGGCCGCGGGTCTGGGGCCTCGGGAAAATACCGAGACGGCCAGCCCAGTGCCTGCTGGAGGCGGGGCCAGAGAAAGCCCGGGCCGGGGTCGGCCTTGCGACCGGGCGCGATGTGCTCGTGCCCGGCGATGTGCTGCACCGGATAGTGCTGTCCCAGTGCCGCGCACAGGCTGGCCAGCGTCTCGTACTGGGCGGGTTCGAACTCGCCGCCCTCCAGGCCTTCGAGCTCGATGCCGATCGAGTCGTCGTTGCAGTTGTCGCGACCCCGGTAGCAGGAGGTGCCGGCATGCCAGGCGCGGTTCTCGCAGCTCACGAACTGCCAGAGTTCACCCTGGCGGCGGATGTAGAAGTGCGAGGAGACCTGCAGGCCGGCGATCGACTGGAAATAGGGATGGGCGTTCCAGTCCAGGCGGTTGGTGAAGAGGCGCTGCACCTCGTCGCCGCCGTATTGACCCGGCGGCAGGCTGATGGAGTGCACGACGATCAGGTCGATCTGCACACCGGCCGGACGCGGGCCGAAATTGGGGGAATCCAGCCGGCGCGCATAGCGGTACCAGCCGCCATCCCAGAGACGGTGGTCCTGCGCTTCTGCGGGCGGCGGGTTCATGGGCCGTTGTCGTTGCCCTGCGGCGTCTCGATGTTGAGGCGCGCGATGCGGTAGCGGATCTGGCGCAGGCTGATGCCCAGCTTGGCCGCGGCGGCCGTGCGGTTGAAGCCGGTTTCCTGCAGCGCCTTGATCAGGATCTCGCGTTCCTGCCGGTCCAGATGGCCCTGCAGGTCCGAGGGCAGCGCGTCCAGCGCGCCCGGACCTGTGAGGGCGCCGGACGGCAGCGCGCCAGGGAGGGTGGGGGCGATCTCCGGGTCCAGCGGGTCGAAGATGGCCGGCGTGGTGTCCACGCTGTCCAGGCTGAGCTCACCGCCTTCGCTCAGGGCCACGGCGCGGTGCAGCAGGTTCTCGAGCTCGCGCACATTGCCGGGCAGCGGGTGGTGGGTCAGTTGCGCCAGTGTGGCGGGCGTGAGGCGCGGCACGGGCAGCCCGGACTCCTGCGCGATGCGCGCGAGCAGTGCCTCGCACAGTGCGGGCAGGTCCTCGCGCCGCTCGCGCAGCGGCGGGATGTCGATTTCGATGACGTTGAGGCGGTAGTAGAGATCCTGGCGGAAGCGCCCTTCCTGCACCTCGCGCGCGAGGTGGCGGTGGGTGGCGCTGACGATGCGCACATCCACGGCCTCTTCCTGCGTGCCACCCACGGGGCGCACGCAGCGCTCCTGGATGGCGCGCAGCAGCTTGGACTGCATGGACAGCGGCAGGTCGCCGATCTCGTCGAGGAAAAGCGTGCCGCCACGCGCGGCCTGGAAATAGCCTTCGCGGTCGGCGGTGGCGCCGGTGTAGGCGCCCTTCTTGACGCCGAAGAACTCGGCTTCGAGCAGGTTCTCCGGGATGGCGCTGCAGTTCACCGCCACCAGCGGGCCGCTGCCGCGGTGGCTGTTGGCGTGCAGGGCCTGGGCCGTCAGCTCCTTGCCCGTGCCCGATTCGCCGCAGATCAGCACCGGCGCCATGCTGCGCGCCACCTTGACGATGCGCTCGCGCACCTGCCGGATGGCCGGCGAGTTGCCGACCAGGCGTTGCAGGCAGGCTTCCGCCGCCGAGGAGGGCGGGGGGGCCGCACGTGCGGTGGCCGCCGCCGCGGGCGGGGCCTGGTGTGCCGCCAGCGCGTCCTGCACGGCCGAGGCGACGACGGTGCGGAACTGCTTGAGGTCCACCGGCTTGCTCAGGTAGTCGAAGGCGCCGGCCTTGAGGGACTCCACGGCGTTCTCGGCCGAGCCATAGGCCGTGATGACCACGCTGCGCTCACCGCGCTGCAGCGCACGCAGGCGCTGCAGCAGCTCGATGCCCAGGCCATCGGGCAGGCGCATGTCGGTGATCACCACTTCGTAACGCCGTTCCTGCAGCTGCTGCCAGGCGCCGGCCACGGTTTCGGCCACGTCGACGCGGTAGCCCTCGCGCAGCAGGGTCAGCTCGTAGAGCGTGCGCAGGTCGGGTTCGTCATCCACGACCAGGATGCTGGGGTTGGTGCTGGGGGCTGCTGTGGTCATGAGGCTTCGGGGCTGCGGGCGGCGGGTGGACTCGCAGCGGAGCGGCGCAGGGCGATGAAGAATTCGTTGCCGTCCATCAGGGTGTCACGGGCGATGCGGCGGGCGCGGTGGTAGCCGATGGCGGCACCGTGTCCTTCGCACAATTCCCGGCAAATATACAGCCCCAGGCCGCTGGAGCGGCTCTCCGAGGAGAAGAAGGGCTCGAACAGGTGCTGCTCGACCGACGGGTCCATGGGCGGGCCGTCGCTCCACACGGCCAGCAGGGCCTGGCCGCTGGCGTCGGCGCGCACATGGACCTGGATCGCGCCGGCCTGGCCGCTGGCGTGGCGGCGTGCGTTGTCCAGCAGGTTGACCAGCACCCGGCGCAGGTGCTCGGGGTCGAACTGCACGGCCAGCGGGGTCGCGGCGAGGTGCAGGCCCAGGCGGGTGCCGCTGCCGTTCTGCTGGGTCCAGTCCTGCACGATGCGCTGCACGTGCTGGTTGAGCTCCAGCACGCGGGACTCGAAATAGGCCGTGAGCTTGCCGGCACGGGAGATGTTGAGCACGTCGTCGACGATGCGGCCCAGGCGCCGGGCGTTCTGGCTCACCATCTGCGTCAGGCGCAGCTGTTGCGGATCCCGGAGGTCCTCGGCGAGCAGGGCATTGGCCTGGGCGATGGCGGCCAGCGGGTTGCGGATCTCGTGTGCCACCGCGGCCGACATGCGGCCCATGCTGGCCAGCTTCTCGGTGCGCAGCCGGGCCTCCATCTCGCGCAGGTCCTGCAGGAACATCACGCAGAGGATCTCGCTCTCGCCCCAGTGGGCGCCGGTCATGCGCGTGCGCACGCGCAGGCGCCGGCTGCCCTGGCCCAGGTGCTCGATGCCGATGTCGGCATGGTGAAAGTCGCCGTGCCCGGTGAAGACCTGGAAGGCCAGCTCGGCCAGGCCCTGCCAGCCCGGCTCGTCGGCCAGGTTGAAGGGGGTCCGCTTGAGCGGACGTTCGTCCGCCTGCAGCATCTGGCGCGCGGCCGGGTTGGCCGCGTGCACCGTGCCCAGCACATCCATCACGAGGATGCCGTCGGTCAGCGCGTCGATCACCAGGTCGTTGACCTGCTGCTGGATGCGCATGGCGTGCTGGCTGCGCCGCGCGCGCTGCTGCTCGCTGGCCAGCCGGGCCGAGAGCTGGTGCGCCAGGAAGGCCACGACGAAGCTGCCCGCTCCCGTCAGCCCGGCCTGGATGAAGAAGGGGGTGGCCTCGGACCCGCTGCGCCATGCGGCCCAGCTGCTGTGACCCAGCAGCAGCAGGGTGATGCCGGCGGCCGTGCCCATGGCCAGGGTCAGCGAGCCCAGCACCGCCGCCTGCAGCACCGGCAGGGCATAGAGGGGGGTGTAGTTG
>JAYNNS010000113.1:7078-8461 GCA_038112835.1 Curvibacter sp.
CTGCTGCCGTGCAGCAGCTGCAGCAGGGTGAACACCAGCACGTCCAGGCCGATGCTGACCAGCCAGTAGCGGTCGAAGGTCTGGCCCAGGCGACGCGGCTCGGGTGCGATCCGCGCAATCAGGGCCGCCGCAAGATGGGCGGCGCACAGTACGGCGAGCCAGGGGTTGCCGGTCTGGCCCAGCAGGTAGAGCGTGCCCTGCAGCAGCAGGAGCATCAGCGCCAGCGTCACGCGGGCCGTCATGAAGCCCAGCCACAGGCGCCTGAACTCCAGCTGTTCCTCGGGCGCTTCCAGGCGCTCCTCGAGCAGCGAGGGCCCGAACCAGGAATGCTCGCTGTCGCGTGCAGCCATCAGGGTTCCGCCAGCTGCCGGTGCTCCGGGCTGCAGTAGCGGCCGATGCGCCCCACCACGGCGTCGTCGTGCGGCAGGTGCACGCCGCAATGGGCGCAGCGCACCATCTCCTGCGGGCCGCCGGCGTCTGGAGGCGGCGCTGCCCGGTCGGCATGCTCGTTGCCCCGGCTCGAACGCCAGAGCCAGACGCCCAGCAGCACGATGGCCAGAAAGAGCAGGAATTTCATGCGCTGCTGCGCTCCAGGACGATTTCCAGCACGAAGCGCGAGCCCACATAGGCCAGCAGCAGCAGGCCGGCGCCGGTGAACAGCAGGCGCGCCGCGCGCCAGCCGCGCCAGCCGAAGCGCAGGCGTCCGAGCAGCAGCACGGCGAACACGGCCCAGGACAGCACGGAGAACACGGTCTTGTGGCTCCATTTCCAGGCGGCGCCATAAAGCTGCTCGTCGAACAGCAGGCCGGCCAGCAGCGTGGCCGACAGCAGCACGAAGCCGGCGCCGACAAAGCGGAAAGTCAGGCGCTCCAGGGTCAGCAGCGGCAGGCCGCTGCCGGATTCGGCCGCGTGGCGGATGCGGTCTTCGGCCCGCAGCATCAGCAGGGCGTGTACCACGGCCACGGCGAACAGGCCGTAGGACGCGATGCCCAGGGCCCAGTGCAGGGGCAGCCAGACCGAAGCGCTGGTCTGCAGGGCCTGACCGGGGAAGAACCAGGCCAGCACCACCACCCCGGCGCCCAAGACCGAGAGAGCCCAGCGCGTGCGCAGCTGGGGATAGAGCCGGCTCTCGATGGCGTAGACCGCGGCCACCAGCCAGACCGTGACCGAGAGCGCGGGCGCAAAGCCGAAACGCGGGCTGTCACCCAGCAGTCCCCAGCCCAGCAGGGCACCGTGCAGCAGCCAGGCGATGAGCACCGCCGCCCGTGCTGCCGGGACGGGCAGGCGCCCAATGGCTGGCAGCGCATAGGCCGCAGCGGCCAGGACGACCAGGGCCAGGCTGGCCGGAGAGGCACTGGGTAAAATGGAGGGTAGGGATACCAT
>JAYNNS010000114.1:0-8445 GCA_038112835.1 Curvibacter sp.
TGCTCGTACTGCAGGCGCATGCCGAAACGCTGGTTGAAGTTGAGCTGGATGCCGGCGCCCACGATGACATTGCTCGTGGTGTGCGGGCCGGTGGTGCCGCTGTAGGCGCCGCTGCCACGCACGCGTGCCGTGTGCAGGCCCAGGCCGGCCTTGCCGAAGAACTCGAGGTTGGGGTTGATCGGCAGAAAGCCGACGGCGAGCAGGCGCGTGTCTCCCTGGCGGGCCGTGCGGCTGCCGCTGCCGTCACTGAAGGTGCTGTCGCCGATGGCGGTGACACCGGCCTCGGCGCCCAGGTTCGGGCTGAAGCGGTAGCCGCCGGAGACCGTGACCGAGCCCGGGTCGGCGTAGATGGTGTTGCGCATGTTCAGCGTGCCGATGTCGACAGCGCCATACCAGTGCTGGGCCAGCGCGGGGCTGGCACCTGCCGCGCAGAGCGCGAGAGTGGCGAGGGCTTTTTGCATGAGAGGCTCCTGTGGTTCGTGGGTGCTGCGCGGACCGTGTCGCACACAGGCCCATTTCAGACAACGCACCGTGCACGCCGGCCGTTGACGCGGGTTCAGGCCGGGCTGAACAGGTCGACGCGGTCGGTGATGATGCCGTCGATGCCCAGCGCGAGCAGGCGCTCGGCGGCCCATTCGTCGTTGACGGTGTAGCACAGGCAGCGCAGGCCGGTGCCGCGCGCCTGCACCAGGGTGGCGGCGTCCCACAGCGCGTGGTTGCACACCACGGCCACGCAGCCCAGGGCCTGTGCCTTGGGCAGCCAGCCTTCCCACAGGGTGTCCAGCAGCAGGCCACGCGGCAGCTGCGGCGCAGTGGCACGCGCGCCCTCGAGTGCCTCGGGCCGGAAGGAAGTCAGCAGCGGCGGGATATCGGCCCCGGCCCAGAGCCGCGCCGCTTCGCGCGCCACCACCTCGCCCGTGTGGCGTTCGTTGCCGGGGGTGGGCTTGATCTCGATGTTGAGCAGGTGCCGGTTGCGCAGGCAGTGCTGCGCGATGGCCTGTAGCGTGGGCAGGGGCTCGCCCGCATAGGCGCGGCTGTGCCAGCTGCCGGCGTCGAGCTGCGCCAGCGTCTGCCAGGGCTGTTCGCCCGCGATGCCGCGGCCGTTGCTGGTGCGCTCCAGCGTCGCGTCGTGCAGCAGGAAGGGCAGGCCGTCGGCGCTGAGCTTGACGTCGCATTCGTACATGCGGTAGCCGTGCGCGGCGCCCACACGGAAGGCGGCCAGGGTGTTCTCGGGCGCGAGCTTGCCCGCGCCGCGGTGCGCGATCCAGCGCGGATAGGGCCAGTCCAGCGCGGCCATGTTCACAGCCGCTGGCCCGTGGCCTCGTCGAAGCGGTGCAGGCAGCCCGCCTGCGGCCGCACGTGCAGGGTGCTGCCCAGGGCCGGAGGCGGGCCGGCACGCTCGTCCACGCGCACGATGAGCTGCTCGCTGTCGATGCGGGTGTAGAGCAGGCGCTCGGCGCCCAGCATTTCCACGGCCTCGACCTGCACGGTCCAGCCGTCGGCGGCGGGCTGGGGGACGATCTGCAGGTGCTCGGGGCGGATGCCCAGCAGCGTGGCCGGCTGCACATGCGGTGCACTGGCCAGCAGGTTCATGGGGGGCGCGCCGATGAAGCTGGCCACGAAGGTGGAGGCCGGGCGGTGGTAGACCTCCTCGGGCGTGCCGAACTGTTCCATGCGGCCGGCATTCATGACGATCATGCGCTGCGCCAGCGTCATGGCCTCGACCTGGTCGTGCGTGACGAACAGGCTGGTGATGCCCAGCTCGCGGTGCAGCTTCTGGATCTCCAGCCGGGTCTGCGCACGCAGCTTGGCGTCCAGGTTGGACAGCGGTTCGTCGAACAGGAAGACCTGGGGCTGGCGCACGATGGCACGGCCCATGGCCACACGCTGGCGCTGGCCGCCCGAGAGCTGGCGCGGCTTGCGTTCGAGGAAGGGCAGGAGCTCCAGGATGCCGGCGGCCTTCTCGACGCGGGCACGGATCTCTTCCTTGGGCACCCGGGCGATCTTCAGGCCGTAGGCCATGTTGTCGTACACGCTCATGTGCGGGTAGAGCGCGTAGTTCTGGAACACCATGGCGATGTCGCGTTCGGCCGGCTCCAGCTGATTGACCACGCGTTCGCCGATGCGGATCTCGCCGTCGCTGATTTCCTCCAGGCCCGCGACCATGCGCAGCAGCGTGGACTTGCCGCAGCCCGAAGGGCCGACGATGACGATGAACTCGCCGTCGCTGATCTGCGCGTTGACGCCGTGGATGACCTGGTTGGCCCTGGGGCCGTGGCCGTAGCGCTTGATGACGTTGTGCAAGGTCAGGGATGCCATGTGTTCAGTCTCTTATTTTTCAGTGTCGACCAGGCCCTTGACGAACCATTTCTGCATCAGGATGACGACCAGCGCCGGCGGCAGCATGGCCAGCATGGCGGTGGCCATGACCACGTTCCATTCGGTGTAGGCCTCGCCGGCGATCAGGCGCTTGATGCCCAGCACGATCGGGTACATGGACTCGTTGGTGGTGACCAGCAGCGGCCAGAGGTACTGGTTCCAGCCGTAGATGAACTGGATGACGAACAGCGCCGCGATCGAGGTGGCCGACATGGGCAGCAGCACGTCCTTGAAGAAGCGCATCGGGCCGGCGCCGTCCACGCGGGCCGCCTCTACGAGCTCGTCGGGCACGGTCAGGAAGAACTGGCGGAACAGGAAGGTGGCGGTGGCCGAGGCGATCAGCGGCACGGTCAGGCCGGCGTAGCTGTTGAGCATGCCCAGGCTGGAGACCACCTCGTAGGTCGGGCCGATGCGCACCTCCACCGGCAGCATCAGCGTGACGAAGATCATCCAGAACACGAGATTGCGCAGGGGGAAGCGGAAATAGACGATGGCAAAGGCCGACAGCAGCGAGATGATGATCTTGCCGATCGCGATCACCAGGGCGCTGATCAGGCTGACCATCATCATCGGTGCACCCGCCGGCAGCTTGCTGCCCATGCTGGTCTCGCCGCCCAGCAGGGCCAGGCGGTAGCTCTCCCAGATGTGCGTGCCCGGCAGCAGCGACAGCGGCCGGCTCTGGGCGATCTCCTGCGCCGACTGGGTGGAGGCCACGAAGGTCAGGTACACCGGAAAGGCGACGATGGCCACGCCCAGCAGCAGCACCGCGTGGGCCAGGAAGTCGAGGAAGGGGCGTCGTTCGATCATGGCGGCTCCTTCAGTACTGCACCTTGCGCTCGACGTAGCGGAACTGGATGAAGGTGAGCACGATCACGATGGCCATCAGGATCACCGACTGGGCGGCCGAGCCGCCCATGTCCAGCGCCTTGAAGCCGTCGTAGTACACCTTGTAGACCAGGATGGCGGTGTCCTTGCCGGGGCCGCCCTGGGTGGCCGCGTCGACGATGGCGAAGGTGTCGAAGAAGGCGTAGACCACGTTGATGACCAGCAGGAAGAAGGTGGTGGGCGAGAGCAGGGGAAAGACGATGGTCCAGAAACGGTGC
Organism: Curvibacter sp.; assembly: GCA_038112835.1. GTDB lineage: Bacteria > Pseudomonadota > Gammaproteobacteria > Burkholderiales > Burkholderiaceae_C > Hylemonella. Next base: position 3,483 of record JAYNNS010000114.1, read on the forward strand.
GAGGGCGAGGCGCCGTCGATGGCGGCGGCCTCGATCAGGCTTTTCGGGATGGATTGCAGGCCGGCCAGGAAGAAGAGGAAGTTGTAGGAGATCTGCTTCCAGACCGCCGCCATCACGATCAGCGCCATCGCGTGGTTGCTCTTGAGCATGTGGTTCCATTCCACGCCCATGAACTGCAGGGCGTAGGCCACCACGCCCATGGGGGAGGCGAACATGAACACCCACAGCACGCCGGCCACGGCCGGTGCCACGGCATAGGGCCAGATCAGCAGGGTCTTGTAGAGGCCGGCACCCCGGATCACGCGGTCGGCCATGACGGCCAGCAGCAAGGCGATGCTCAGGCCGCAAACGGCCACCAGGACAGAGAAGACCGCGGTGGTCTGGAACGAGGCCAGGTAGGTTTCGTCCGCGAACAGGCGCTCGAAATTCTCCAGGCCGACGAATTCCGTCGAGGTGCCGAAGGCATCCTGCTGCAGCACACTCTGGTACAGGGCCTGGGCGGCCGGCCAGAAGAAGAAGACCAGCACGATGGCCAGCTGGGGCGCCACCAGCAGCCAGGGCAGCCAGGCGGAACGGAAACGGACGCGTTTTTCCATGGGTTGGGGATCAAAGGCAACACCGCCCGGGAACTGGGTCGCCGGGCGGTGTCACGAGGCAGGTGAAGGCACTGTAGCGCCTTCCGTGGCTGGTTTACATCCTGCCCTGGTTGGCCTTCTGGAAGCGCTCCAGGTGTTCGTTGCCGCGCTTGACGGCCGTGTCCAGGGCCTCCTTGGCCGACTTCTTGCCGGCCCAGACCTGCTCCAGCTCCTCGTCGTTGATGGTGCGGATCTGCACGAAGTTGCCCAGACGGATGCCGCGCGACTTCTCGGTGGTCTTGCGGATCATCTGCTCCACCGACACGTCGGTGCCCGGGTTCTGCCTGTAGAAGCCGGACTTCTCGGTCATCTCGTACGAGGCCCGGGTCAGCGGCAGGTAGCCGGTGCGCTGGTGGCTCTTGGCGGCCTCCTCGGCCTTGGACAGGTGGGCGAAGAACTGGGCCACGCCCTTGTACTCTTCCGCCTTCTTGCCGGCCATGACCCAGAGGCTGGCGCCGCCGATCACGGTGTTCTGCGGGGTGCCGGGCACATCGGGATAGTAGGGCAGGGTGGAGATGCCGCTCTCGAACTTGGCGTTGCGCTTGATGTTGCCGTACAGGGCCGAAGAGCCCGTGGTCATGGCGCACTCGCCCGAGACGAAGGTGGCGTCGGCCGCATTGCCGCGGCCCTTGTAGACGAACAGGCCCTGCTTGGCCATGTTGCCCAGGTTCTCGATGTGGCGCACGTGCAGCGGCGAGTTGAAGCTCAGGCGGGCGTCGATGCCGCGCATGCCGTTGCCCTTGGTGGCGAACTCGGTGTTGTGCCAGGCCGAGAAGCTCTCGAGCTGCGTCCAGCTCACCCAGCTGGTGGTGAAGGGACACTTGTGGCCGGAAGCCTTGAGCTTGGCTGCGGCCAGGGCCACCTCCGGCCAGGTCTTGGGCGGTGTGTTCGGGTCGAGACCCGCCGCTTTGAAGGCATCCTTGTTGTAGTGGAAGACGGTGGTCGAGCTGTTGAAGGGGAAGCTCAGCATCTGGCCGTTGGGGGCCGTGTAGTAGCCGGCCACGGCCGGCACGTAGGCGTCGGGGTTGAAGGTGACATTGGCCTTCTTCATGACCTCGGCCACCGGCACGATGGCACCCTTGCTGGCCATCATGGTCGCCGTGCCCACCTCGAACACCTGCAGCACGTGGGGTGCGTTACCGGCGCGGAAGGCCGCGATGGCGGCTGTCATGGATTCGTCATAGCTGCCCTTGAAGGTCGGGACGATCTTGAAGTCCTTCTGGCTGCTGTTGAAATCCTTGGCCAGATCGTTGACCCACTCGCCCAGGGCACCGCCCATGGAATGCCACCACTGGATCTCGGTCTGGGCCTGGGCGGCGGGCGTCAGCAGCAGGGCCGACAGGGCGGCTGCGCTCAGTTTGAGGGACGTTTTCATGGGTTCTCTCCTGATGAATAAGGCTGACAGGCTAGGCTCGCAATGTGACAGAGCGATTAAGCCTGCATGACGCCCTCTTGAGGATTCGGGGTTTCCATGATGGTCAATGCAGGCATCGGCCGGCTGGATGTTGCACTGCGGTAACATCTGGCCTCAGCCGGTGTTCTGGCTGAAATACCAGGTTTCCATGAACGCACCGACTCCGCTAGACCAATTTGTGGACACGGCCGGCCAGGCGCCGCACGGCCACGAGCGCATCCGCGAAATCCCCTACAACTACACCTCGTTCTCCGACCGCGAGATCGTCATGCGCCTGCTCGGTGCGCGCGCCTGGGAGGTGCTGAACCAGCTGCGCGAGGAGCGCCGCACGGGCCGTTCCGCGCGCATGCTCTACGAGGTGCTGGGTGACATCTGGGTGGTGCAGCGCAACCCCTATCTGCAGGACGACCTGCTGGACAACCCCAAGCGCCGCCAGCTGCTGGTCGAGGCCCTGCACCATCGCCTGGGCGAGGTGCAGAAGCGCCGCACGCCCGAAGCCGATCCGCAGCGCGACGCCCTGGTGGGCGAGCTGCTGGATGCGGCCAGCCAGGCGGTGGAGGCGTTCGATCTGTCCTTCCGCGAGATCGCGGCCCTGCGTCGCAAGGCCCAGCGTGTGCTGAGCCGTCTCACCGCCAGGGACAACGTCAAGTTCGACGGCCTCTCGCGTGTCTCGCATGTGACGGATGCCACCGACTGGCGTGTCGAATACCCCTTCGTCGTGCTCACACCCGACAGCGAGGCCGAGATGGCCCGCCTGGTCCAGGGCTGCATCGAGCTGGGCCTGACCATCATTCCGCGCGGGGGCGGCACCGGTTACACCGGCGGCGCCGTGCCGCTGAGCTGGAAGAGCGCGGTGATCAACACCGAGAAGCTCGAGGCCATGACCGAGGTCGAGATGCTGCAGCTGCCCGGCCTGGACAAGCCGGTGCCCACCATCTGGACCGAGGCCGGCGTGGTGACCCAGCGCGTGGCCGACGCGGCCGAGCGCGCGGGCTTCGTCTTCGCCGTGGACCCGACATCCGCCGAGGCCTCCTGCGTGGGTGGCAACATCGCCATGAACGCCGGCGGCAAGAAGGCCGTGCTCTGGGGCACGGCCCTGGACAACCTGGCGAGCTGGCGCATGGTCACGCCGGACGCGGGCTGGCTCGAAGTTACGCGCATCGGCCACAACCTGGGCAAGATCCACGACGCCGACGTGGCCAGCTTCGAGCTCAAGTACTTCGAGGCCGACGGCAGGAAGCTGATCAGGACCGAGCGTCTGGACATCCCGGGCCCGAGTTTCCGCAAGGAAGGTCTGGGCAAGGACGTGACCGACAAGTTCCTCTCCGGTCTGCCCGGCGTGCAGAAAGAGGGCTGCGACGGCCTGATCACCAGCGCGCGCTGGGTGGTGCACCGCATGCCGGCGCACACGCGCACGGTCTGCCTGGAATTCTTTGGCCACGCGCGCGACGCGGTGCCCAGCATCGTCGAGATCAAGGACTACATGTTCGCCGAGCAGAAACGCTCCGGCGTGCTGCTGGCCGGCTTGGAGCACCTGGACGACCGCTACCTGCGCGCCGTGGGCTATGCCACCAAGAGCAAGCGCGGCGGCCTGCCCAAGATGGTGCTGATCGGCGACATCGTGGGCGACGACACCGACGCCGTGGCGCGCGCCACCAGCGAGGTGGTGCGCATCGCCAACTCGCGCAGCGGCGAGGGCTTCATCGCCATCAGTGCCGATGCGCGCAAGAAATTCTGGCTGGACCGCAAGCGCACGGCCGCGATCAGCAAGCACACCAACGCCTTCAAGATCAACGAGGACGTGGTGATCCCGTTGCCGCGCATGGCCGAGTACACCGATGGCATCGAGCGCATCAACATCGAGCTGTCGCTGCGCAACAAGCTCAAGCTCTGCGACGAGCTGGAGGTGTTTTTCGGTGAAGACAGCCTGACGCATCTGCTGGCCATCGGCCAGCCGGACGACGCCAACGAGGCGCCGTCGGCCGAGCTCATGGAGGAGCGCGTGACCCAGGCCCGTGAGCTGGTGCGCACGGTGCGCGCCCAGTGGCAGGACTGGCTGGACCGCGTGGACGTGCTTTTCCCCCAGCTGCAGGACCACAGCCTGCGTGCGAGCTGGAAGACCCAGATCCGCACGCCGCTGGAAGACATCTTCACCGGCCGCGCCTTCGAGCCCATGCTGGCCGAGTGCAATGCCATCCAGCAGCGCGTGCTCAAGGGCCGGGTCTGGGTGGCCCTGCACATGCACGCCGGCGACGGCAACGTCCACACCAACATCCCCGTCAACAGCGACGACTACGAGATGCTGCAGGCCGCGCACGGCGCGGTCAAGCGCATCATGGCGCTGGCGCGTTCGCTCGACGGCGTGATCTCGGGCGAGCACGGGATCGGCATCACCAAGCTGGAGTTCCTCAGCGACGCCGAGCTCCAGCCCTTTGCCGACTACAAGCGCCGCGTCGACCCGCAGGGCCGCTTCAACCGCGGCAAGCTGCTGCGCGACGCCGCCCTGCCGGCCGACCTGAGCCAGGCCTACACGCCCAGCTTCGGCCTCATGGGCCACGAGTCGCTGATCATGCAGCAGAGTGACATCGGCGCCATCGCCGACAGCGTCAAGGACTGCCTGCGCTGCGGCAAGTGCAAGCCCGTGTGCTCCACGCACGTGCCGCGTGCCAACCTGCTCTACAGCCCGCGCAACAAGATCCTGGCCACCTCCCTGCTGGTGGAGGCCTTCCTCTATGAGGAGCAGACCCGCCGCGGCGTCTCCATCAAGCACTGGCAGGAGTTCGAGGACGTGGCCGACCACTGCACGGTCTGCCACAAGTGTCTCTCGCCCTGTCCGGTGAAGATCGATTTCGGCGACGTCTCGATGAACATGCGCAACCTGCTGCGCAAGATGGGGCAGAAGTCCTTCCGCCCC
>JAYNNS010000115.1:0-8437 GCA_038112835.1 Curvibacter sp.
GTACTGCTCGCTACGGCCCGCGTAGAGCGCGTCGATCAGCACCTGGTACTTGTCGCCGATGAAGCCGCGGCGCACCTTGCGCGTGCGCGTGAGCTCGTCGTCGTCCGGGTCGAGCTCCTTGTGCAGCACGAGGAAGCGCGCGATCTGCGTGTCGGCCATGCCCTCCTCGGCCGCGAGGTCGGCGTTGACCTGGGCCAGACACTCGGCCAGCATGTCCAGCACCTGGGGCTTGCTCGCCAGGTCCACATAGCCGCCGTAGGGCAGGCCCTGGCGCTCGGCCCAGTTGCCCACGGCCTCGAAGTCGATGTTGAGGAAGGCGCAGACCTGCTCGCGGCCGTGGCCGAAGACCACCGCCTCCTTGATCTGCGGGAAGAACTTGAGCTTGTTCTCGATGTAGTTGGGCGCAAAGATGGCGCCGCTGGCCATCTTGCCCACGTCCTTGGCGCGGTCGATGATGTGCAGGTGGCCGTCGTGGTCGATACGGCCCGCGTCACCGGTGTGGAAGTAGCCCTGCGCGTCCATCACCTCGGCCGTGGCGTCCGGGCGCTTGTAGTACTCCTTGAGCACCGACACGCCCTTGACCAGCACCTCGCCGTTGTCGGCGATCTTGATCTCGATGCCCGGCGCCGCCTCGCCCACGCTGTTGAGCTTGACGCGGCCATTCTTCTGGATGCAGACATAGGCACAGGTCTCGGTCTGGCCGTAGAGCTGCTTGAGGTTGATGCCGATGGAGCGGTAGAAGCGGAACAGGTCGGGCCCGATGGCCGCGCCCGCGGTGTAGGCCACACGGATGCGCGACAGCCCCAGCACATTGCGCAGCGGCCCGTAGACCAGCACATTGCCCAGGGCGTAGAGCAGGCGGTCGGTGAAGGGCACGGGCTTGCCGTCCAGGATCTCGGCGCCGCAGCGCCGCGCCACGTCCATGAACTTGCCATAGAGCCAGCGCTTGGGGGCGGCCGCGTCCTCCATGCGGATGGAGACCGAGGTCAGCATACCCTCGAAGACCCGCGGCGGCGCGAAGTAGTAGCTCGGCCCGATCTCGCGCAGGTCGATGCTCACCGTGGCCGCGGACTCGGGGCAGTTGATGGTGAAGCCCGCCACCAGCCACTGCGCGATGGAGAACAGGTGGTCCCCCACCCAGGCCGGCGGCAGGTAGGAAATGATGTTGTCCTGCGGCCCCAGGCCGTCCACCTCCACCCCGCCCTGGGCGGCGCGGATGAAGCTCTCGTGCGTCTGGCACACGCCCTTGGGCCGGCCCGTGGTGCCCGAAGTGTAGAGGATGACCGAGACGTCCGAGGGCTGGCCCTGGGCCAACGACTGCTCGTAAAAGGCCGGGTGCTGCTGTGCGTACTGGCGCCCGAACTCGAACAGGCGCTCGATGCTGATCAGCCCCTCGTGCTGGTAATTGCGCAGGCCCCGCGGGTCGTCGTAGATGATGTGCTGCAGCAGCCCGGGCACGCTCTCGCGCAGCTCCAGCAGCTTGTCCACCTGCTCCTGGTTCTCGGCGAAAGCGAAACGGATCTCGGCGTCCTGCAGCACGAAGGCCATCTCGCTGGCGATCGCGTCCTGGTACATGGGCACGGGCACGCCGCGCAGGCTCTGTGCCGCGATGAAGGCCATGTAGAGATGCGGCCGGTTGTCCCCCACGATGGCCAGGTTCTGCCCCGGCTCGAAGCCCAGCGCCGCCAGGCCGCAGCTCATGAGCTTCACATCCTCGGCCGCGCGCGCCCAGCTCCAGGTCTGCCAGATGCCGTACTCCTTCTCGCGCAAGGCCGGAGCCTCGGGCCGCTGCGCCGCATGCTGCATCATCAGTCGAGGAAATGTCGTCTGCATCCCGCTTCCTTGTCCGTCCGGGCGCCACGCACCGGGTTTTGTTGCGAGTCATGGTAGGCGTCGATTTGACGCTGTGTTGTCGTTACGACGACAATTCAGGGCAATCCCTAGCTGGGACTTACCCGCCCCGTCGCATGCCTGCCTGACCGATAAGCTCGCGCACCATGTCCAACGAACCCAGCCTGCACCAGCGCCGCCGCGCCCTGAGCGAGGCCGAACTCGCCGGCATCCCCTGGCTGCCGCGGCTCACGCCCGAGGAACGCGCCTATGCGGTCGGCGAGCTGCAAATCACCGAAGCCCTGCCCGGCGACCTGGTCTGCCGCATGGGCCGGCCCGTGACCTACTGGTTCGGCGTGGTGGACGGCCTGCTCAAGATGAGCGGCGAGAACGCCGACGGCCAGTCCGTCACCTTCACCGGCCTGCCGCCCGGTGGCTGGTTCGGCGAAGGCACCGTGCTCAAGCGCGAGGCCTACCGCTACAACGTGCAGACCCTGCGCAAGAGCCTGGTGGCCGGCCTGTCGGTGGACAGCTTCCACCGCCTGCTGGACCAGTCCATCGGCTTCAACCGCTTCGTGATGAACCAGCTCAACGAGCGCCTGGGCCAGTTCATCGCCGCACGCGAGATCGACCGCATGAACAGCCCCGACCTGCGCGTCGCGCGCAGCCTGGCCGCGCTGTTCAATCCCGTGCTCTACCCCGGCGTGGGCGAGATGCTGCGCATCACGCAGCAGGAGCTGGCCTACCTCGTGGGCCTGTCGCGCCAGCGCGTCAACGAGGCCCTGGCCACGCTGGAGCAGCAGGGCCTGATCAAGGTCGAATACGGCGGCCTGCGCGTGCTCGACCTCGAAGGCCTGAGGCATCTGAGGCTTCCCGCGAGCGGCTGACGCCGCTCGGGGGGCACCTCTCATAGTGGCAGGTTCAGCCGCGCACCCAGCGTCCAGTTGCGGCCGGGTGCGGGCTCGTAGAACTGGCTCGCCGCCTGGTTCACGATGACCGAGCCCACATAGGCCTTGTCACCCACGTTGTCGATGCGCGCATAGGCGGTCAGGCTGCCCTGGCTCACGGCCCAGCCCTGGCTGGCCTTGAGATGGAACACGGCGTAGCCGTCAGCGCTGGCGGTGTTGGTGTCGTTGGCGTAGAGGCGGCCCGCGCGCACCAGCTCCACGCCGGCCTGCGTGCCCAGGCGCGAGGGCCGCGCCACGTCCAGCCGGGAGCCGGACCAGAGCAGCTCGCCGAAGAGGAAGTGCTGCGGAATGCCCGGCAGGCGGTTGCCTTCGCGGATCGTCACGCCATTGGTCACGAAATCCTGCGAGAACTGCGCCTCGATGGCCGAGGCCGACACGGCGGCCCGCCAGTTGGGACTCAGCAGCGTACGCCCTCCCAGCTCCCAGCCGCTGCGCGTGGTGCCCGGCGCGTTCTTGTAGGCCGTGCTGCCGCCGCTGCTCACCGCCACCACGATCTCGTCCGTGGTCTCGATGCGGTAGAGCGTGAAGTTCAGGCGCGTGCGCGCGTCCGGCACCCACTTGCTGCCCAGCTCGTAGTGCCGGCTGCGCGCCGCGTTGATGGCGGGGTTGAAGTTGGGTGCGCCCGCCCCGGTATAGGCCACCTCCACCAGCGTCGGCGTCTCGAAGCCCTTGCCGTAGTTGGCGTAGAGGTTGAGCGTGTCGGCCGCGTGCCAGGTCAGGCCCAGCACGGGGTTGTTCGCGCTGTAGCGCACATCGCCCGAGCCGTTGCCGTTGGAGAGGAAATAGTCCTCGCTGGCGATGCGCACCGTACTGGCGCGCATCCCGGCCGTGGCCGACCAGCGCTCGGCCACCAGCGCCGTGGCCTGGGCGTAGGCATCGCTGTTGCGCGCACGGTTGTCCTCGTCGCGGGTGATCGCGCCGGTCTTCTCGCCCCCGCTCACGCCACCCGACTGGCGCCGCTCGGTCGAGTAGTCGTACTCGTAGCCGGCCACCCAGTTCACCGGCCGGCCGGCCCAGCGCGTCTGCTCGTTGTACTGCAGTCCGGTGCCGTAATAGTCGCGGTTCAGCCCCACCCAGCTGGTCGGCAGGTACTGCAGGTTCTCCCGCGTGCCGTAGTACACGCGCGCGGTCAGCGAGCGGTTCGCATCCAGCGCGTGGGTCAGCGAGGTGCCGGCCTGGCTCTGGCTCGTGATCTTGCGCAGGCGCGCACTCACGGCGTTGGTACCCGCCTGTCGCGGGTCCGCCGCCAGCTGCGCCGCCGTCAGACCCACCGGATCCTGCGCCAGCGGCATGTCGAAGTGGTTGAACACCACGTTCACGCGCGTGCCCGCGTCCGGCCCGAAGCTGATCTTGCTGTTGAACTGCTTGCGCTCGGTGGCGCTGTTGACGCGGTAGCCGTCGGTGTGGAAGGTGCTGTAGTCCGCCACCAGGCCCACCGTGCCCACGCGGCCGGCCATCTGCACGTCGCTGCGCCGCAGGCCGTAGGAACCGGTGTAGTACTGCAGGCCCAGCTCGGGCACCTCGGGTGCCTCGCGTGTGAAGGCCTGGATCACGCCGCCGGCCGAGTTGCCGTACATCAAGGCCAGCGGCCCGCGCAGCACCTCGATGCGCTCGGCCGAGGTTAGCGCCACGGAAGAGCCCTGGCCCTGGCCATCGGGCGTGGTGGCCGGGATGCCGTCGATCAGCAGGCGGATGCCGCGGATGCCGAAGGCCGAGCGCGCGCCGAAACCGCGAATCGAGACCTGCAGGTCCTGCGCGTAGTTCTGCCGGTTCAGGATGGTCAGGCCCGGCACGCGGTTGAGCGACTCCGAGAGGTTGACCTGCGGGCCCGCGCCCTGCAGGGTATCGCGCTCGACCGACTCGATGGCCGCGGGCGCATCGAAGCTGCGCTGCTGCGCGCGCGAAGCCGAGATCACCACGTCTTCCAGCGTCGCGTTCTGGCCCCAGGCCGCGCCGCTGCCCAGGCCGGCCACCAGCCATGCCAACGCCGTCTTCTTTCTTGTGTCCTTCATGTCGTCTCTTGTGCTTGTGTCAATTCAGGGTTCTTCCACGCGCAACTGCAGTGAGGCATACCACTGCGCCAGATTGTCGATGTCGCGGTCGCTCAGGGGCTTGGCGATCACGCTCATCACCTCATGATGCCGCTTGCCGCTGCGGTAGTTGCGCAGCTGTTCCGCCAGGTAGATCTCGGGCTGGCCGGCCAGGTGCGGCACATTGGGCTGCAGGGACAGGCCCTGCGGCCCGTGGCAGACCGCGCAGGCCGTGGCCGCGCGAAGCTTGCCGGCGGCCGCGTCGGCCTGCGCGGCACCGGCCACGGCCAGCAACAGGCCGGCCAGGATGAATGACTGCATGATGTCTTGTCCTCAAAAAAGCGACGAAGACCGTGTCCGCGGTCTCCGTCGCCTGTCAGCGGCGCCGTGCACGGCGCCAGAACCCGCTCAGTGGCTGTGGGTCACGCGGTAGATCGCTCCCACGTAGTCGTCCGAGATCAGCAGCGAACCGTCCTTCATCACGGCCACATCCACCGGCCGGCCCTTGTAGACGCCGTTGGCGTCCAGCCAGCCTTCGGCGAAGACCTCGGACGGGCCGGCCGTGCCGTCGGCCTTGATGGGCACGAAGTTGATCAGCGCGCCGCTGGGCTTGGTGCGGTTCCAGGAGCCGTGCGCGGCCACGAAGACGCCGCCCTGGTACCGGGCCGGGAACATCTTGCCGCTGTAGAAGGTCATGCCCAGCTGCGCCTGGTGCGCCGGGAACTCGACCTGCGGCTTGGTCCACACGGCCGGCGCCTTCATGTCCTTGAGGTCCGGCGCGGCGGCCGTGCCGGCGATCTGCACGTTGTTGCCGTGGATGAAGGGGTAGCCGAAGTGCTCGCCGCCCTTCTTGGTGATGCGGTTGAGCTCGCCCGGCGGGATGTCATCGCCCATGCCGTCGGTCTGGTTGTCGGTGAACCAGACCGTCTTGTCCCTGGGGTTGATGTCCATGCCCACGGAGTTGCGCACGCCCACGGCCACCACCTCGCGCTTGGAGCCGTCGAAGGGGTCGAGGACGATCATGCCGCCGATGCCCAGCTTCTCGTACAGCGCCACCTTGCCCGCCGGCTGCACGTTGTAGGGCTGGCCCAGGGTGATGTAGAGCCGGCCGTCGTCGCTCACCCGGCAGGTGCGCGCGCCATGGTTGAAGGACTCCTCCTCCACCGGGATCAGGCCGCCCTGCGGCACCACCTCGATCACCGCCACGTCCGGGCCTTCATAGAAGAACTCGGCGGCCGGGAAGTTGAGCACGCGGTTGTGCTCCACCACGATCAGGAAGCCGTCGCGCGTCCAGCACACGCCGTTGGGCACCTTGAAGTTCAGCGAGGGCGCGAAGGCCTTGACCTCGTCGGCCAAGCCGTCGCCGTTGCGGTCGGTCACGGCCCAGACGCGGGTCTTGCGCGTGCCCACGAAGAGCATGTTGGTCGAGGGCGCCACCGCCATGTGGCGCGCATCGGGCACCACCGCGAAGAGCTCGATCTTGAAGCCCGGCGGCATCTTGATGTTCTTCAGGTTGGCGCGGATCGCATCGGCGTTGCGCCCCTCCTGCGGCACCACGGGGATGTTCAGGTCGGTCGTCGCCACCTTCATCTGCTTGAGCGTGGACAGGTTGTCCCGGCCCGACTGCGCACCGGCCGCCACGGCGAAGCCCGCCGCGAGCAGGGCCAGGCCTAGCTTGCGTGTGATCATGGTTTGCTCCTCTGATGTTCTCGCTGGATCCGGCACACCGCCCGGCGCACCGGTCCGGCGATTAAGCCCACGACGCCCGGCGGACGCAACAAGGTTTCCGACTACTTGCGCTCGCAACAGGGTTGTTGTGTCTCGAATTGAAACACTTGCCGATGCATCGGCAAGGACCAATGCCCACCAATCGCCTTCATGCGGCCAGCGGGCGCCCGACACTCATCAATGCCGCTAATAACGCTTAGTAGGACGACTGCATGAACTCTCGGTGGAAACCCTAGGCAGACCAAATCGCACCATGCCTAGCATGGCAAGGCTCGGTACAACAACATTTCCCGGAGACTTACACATGCGCAAGTTCATTCCCCTCGCCGGCGTGCTGCTCGCCGCTCTGCTGGCCGGCTGCCAGTCCACCCCGCCGCAATCGGCTGCGGTCACCACCTCGCCCGCAGCGGGCGCCGCCCCCGCCGGCCAGCCCGGCTGGAAGCAGGGCATGCCCGCCAACATGGCCAGTTCCACCCTGGCCCCGCTGCCCGGCAAGAACACCGTGACTTCCGCCGCCGAGATCCCGCTGGACAAGCTGCGCCTGCCGCCGGGCTTCAAGGTCGAGGTCTGGTCCACCGGCACGCCGGGCATCCGCGCCATCAGCCGCGGCGAAAGCGGCAAGATCTACGGCGGCACGCGGGGCCTGGGCCGTGTCTACGAGATCACCGACAACGGCAGCAGCCGCACCAGCCGCGTCGTGGTGGACAAGCTCAAGCAGCCCGCCGCCACCATCCACAACGGCAACCTCTACGTGATGGCCATCGACAAGGTGCTGCGCTACGACGGCATCGAGAAGAACCCCAATGTAGCCCCGGTGGACATGACGGCCGCCTTCAAGCTGCCGCCGCTGGAGCACCACAACTGGAAGTACATCCGCTTCGGGCCGGACGGCAAGCTCTACGTGCCCTTCGGCGCACCGTGCAATATCTGCACCCTGCCCACCGATGAATACGCCCAGATCCGCCGCTACAACGCCGACGGCTCGGGCATGGAAGTCATCGCCACCGGCGTGCGCAACACCGTGGGCTTCGACTTCCACCCCGTCACCGGCGAACTCTGGTTCAGCGACCACGGCCGCGACTGGATGGGTGACGACACCCCCGAGGACGAACTCAACCGCCTGCCCAAGCCGAGCTGGTGGAAGCTGGGCATGGGCGGCACGCCCTTCTTCGGCTTCCCCTACTGCCATGCCAAGGGCGTGGCCGATCCGGACGTGAAGAAGGCCAACCCCTGTGACGGCGTGACCCTGCCCGTCACCACCGTGGGCCCGCACGCCGCAGCCATGGGCGTGCACTTCTACACCGGCAACATGTTCCCGCCCGTGTTCAAGAACGCCATCTTCCTGGCACGCAAGGGCTCGTGGAACCGCAGCACCAAGTTCGGCTTCGACGTGGTGGCCATCACCGCCAACCCCGACGGCAGCGGCGCCACGGTCACGCCCTTCATGACCGGCTTCGCCGACCCTGCGGCCAACACCTTCTGGGGCCGTCCGACCTACTTCCTGCAGATGCCCGACGGCGCCCTGCTGGTCTCCGACGAGCAGACCGGCGCGATCTACCGCGTCTCCTACGCGAAGTAAGCCGCCCCGGCTGAACCGACAAGCAGGGCCCGAGAGGGCCCTGCTTTTTTTCCTCAAGCTCCTGCCATGAAGATCATTCCCCGCCCCCTCCTCGCCGCCCTGCTGCTCGTCACCGGCCTGCACGCCCAGGCCCAGCAGCCCGCACGGCTCGAGCTCTGCGTGGCCTGCCACGGCCCGCAGGGCAACTCGCAGAACCCGCAGATCCCCTCGCTGGCCGGCCAGCCCAGGATCTTCGTGGAGAATCAGCTCGTGCTCATCCGCGAAGGCCAGCGCGACATCCACACGATGAAGGGCGTGCTCGA
>JAYNNS010000116.1:0-4015 GCA_038112835.1 Curvibacter sp.
GATTGAGCAGGCCCCGGGGCCGCAAGAGGCCGAAGGCCGCGACGGAGAAGATGGCGAGACAGGCCTGCAGGGACCACGGGGCCCGCGCGGGCCCCGTGGGCATGTTGGTCCGCAAGGCGCGCGTGGTCCGCGCGGAGCCGAGGGCGCAACCGGCCCGGCCGGCTCGGCGGCAGCAACCCTGCTGGCCCGCGAAGGCGTCTACGCCCAGGTGCGCATGCGCTCGGGTGAAGTGCGCAAGATCCACATCGAGTGCCGCGCCACCATCGGCCAGGTCGCCAACGAAGAACACAGCCTGCGCCAGCTCGGCAAGGCCGGTGTGAAGCGCTGGATGGGCATCCGCCCGACCGTCCGTGGTGTGGTCATGAACCCGATCGACCACCCGCACGGTGGCGGCGAGGGCAAGACCGGCGAGGGTCGTCATCCGGTCGACCCGTGGGGCAATCTGACCAAGGGCTACCGTACGCGCAACAACAAGCGTACCCAGGTCATGATCGTGTCGCGTCGCAAGAAGTAAAGAGGTACACAAATGACTCGCTCTCTGAAAAAGGGTCCGTTTGTGGACCATCACCTGGTGGCCAAGGTTGACAAGGCCGTCGCCACCAAGGACAAGAAGCCGATCAAGACCTGGTCGCGTCGCTCCATGATCCTGCCCGAGTTCATCGGTCTGACGATCGCCGTGCACAACGGCAAGCAGCACGTGCCGGTCTACATCACCGATCAAATGGTGGGCCACAAGCTGGGTGAGTTCGCGCTGACCCGCACCTTCAAGGGCCACCCTGCGGACAAGAAAGTCCAGAAGAAGTAAGGAGTCAACATGGAAACCCGTGCAAGCCTCCGTGGCGTCCGCCTTTCCGTGGACAAAGGCCGTCTGGTCGCGGATCTGATCCGCGGCAAGAAGGTCGACCAGGCCCTGAACATCCTGCAGTTCACGCAGAAAAAAGCTGCCGTGATCATCAAGAAGGTTCTGGAATCCGCCATCGCCAACGCCGAGCACAACGACGGCGCCGACATCGACGAGCTGAAGGTCAAGACCATCTACGTCGAGCAGGGCGCGACGCTCAAGCGCTTCACCGCGCGTGCCAAGGGCCGTGGCAACCGTATCAGCAAGCCCACGTGCCACGTGTACGTGACGGTCGGCAACTAATCGAGGTCAGAAGGATATGGGACAGAAAATCAACCCGACCGGCTTCCGCCTCGCCGTCAGCCGTAACTGGGCCTCGCGCTGGTACGCGAGCAACCGTGACTTCGCCGGCATGCTGGCTGAAGACATCAAGGTGCGCGACTACCTGAAGGCCAAGCTCAAGAACGCGTCCGTTTCGCGCGTGCTGATCGAGCGCCCCGCCAAGAACGCCCGCATCACGATTTTCTCGGCACGTCCGGGCGTCGTGATCGGCAAGAAGGGCGAGGACATCGAGAACCTCAAGCGCGACCTGGGCAAGCAGCTGGGCGTGCCGGTGGCCGTGAACATCGAGGAAGTGCGCAAGCCCGAAATCGATGCCAAGCTGATCGCCGACAGCATCACCCAGCAGCTCGAGAAGCGCATCATGTTCCGCCGCGCCATGAAGCGCGCCATGCAGAACGCCATGCGCCTGGGCGCCCTGGGCATCAAGATCATGTCGGCGGGCCGCCTGAACGGCATCGAGATCGCCCGTACCGAGTGGTACCGCGAAGGCCGTGTGCCGCTGCACACCCTGCGCGCCGACATCGACTACGGCACCTCTGAAGCCAAGACCACCTACGGCGTCATCGGCGTCAAGGTCTGGGTCTACAAGGGTGACAACCTGGGCCGCAACGAGCAGCCCGCCGCGGCCGAGCCGCGTGCCGAAGAAGAGCGTCGCCCGCGTGGCCCGCGCCGCGATGGCCGTCCTGCCGGTGACCGTCCCGCGGCTCCCCGCGGTGCCCGTCGCCCGGCCGGCAGCAATGCCGCGCCTGCCGATGGCAGCGACAAACCCGCCGAGGCCGCTGGTGCCGAGGCCCCGAAAACCGCCGTTAAGCGCGTCCGCAAAGTCGCCGCGCCAGCTGCAGCAGCTGACGGCGCCAAAGGAGAGTAAACATGCTGCAACCCGCTCGCAGAAAATACCGCAAGGAGCAGAAGGGCCGTAACACCGGTATCGCCACCCGTGGCAGCACCGTGGCCTTCGGCGACTTTGGCCTGAAATGTACCGACCGCGGCCGCCTGACGGCGCGCCAGATCGAGGCGGCACGTCGTGCCATCTCGCGTCACGTCAAGCGTGGCGGTCGCATCTGGATCCGTGTGTTCCCCGACAAGCCGATTTCCCAGAAGCCTGCTGAAGTGCGTATGGGTAACGGCAAGGGCAACCCGGAGTACTACGTGGCTGAGATCCAGCCCGGCAAGATCGTGTTCGAAATCGTCGGCGTGCCCGAGGAACTGGCCCGTGAAGCGTTCAAGCTGGCTGCCGCCAAGCTGCCGCTGCGCACCACGTTCGTCAGCCGCATGATCGGCCAGTGATCAGGAGAACGAAGAAATGAAAGCTACTGAACTGCGCCAGAAAGACGCTGCCGGCCTGCAAGCCGAGGTCAAGGAGCTGCAAAAGGCCCACTTCGGCCTGCGCATGCAGAAAGCCACGCAGCAGCTGAACAACACGGCTTCGCTGCGCTCGACCCGTCGCGCTATCGCCCGTGCCAAGACCCTTCTTGCTGAAAAGCAAGCCGCCAAGTAAGGAGCACTGAATGACGGAAGCTAAAAAATCCCTCAAGCGCACCTTGATCGGCAAGGTGGTCAGCGACAAGCGCGCCAAGACCGTGACCGTGCTGGTCGAGCGTCGTGTGATGCACGCGCTCTACGGCAAGATCGTGGCCAAGTCGAGCAAGTACCACGCCCATGACGAAAAGGGCGAATACAAGCTGGGCGACGTGATCGAGATCACCGAAAGCCGCCCGATCTCCAAGACCAAGAACTGGGTGGCCACCCGTCTGGTCGAAAAGGCTGCTGTAGTCTAAGCATTTCGCAGCTTCGGCTGCAGGAGTGTCGAAAACGGCTCACAATGCGTGAGCCGTTTTTTTTCGTCCCTTCTACCAACCCAACCCTGTTCGAGGAGCCCCCCATGATCAACGTCGGAGACAGCCTGCCCAACGCCACTCTGATGGAATATTCCGAAGTCGAAGGCAACGGCTGCAGCATCGGCCCCAACCCGGTGGACGTGAGCAAGAGCGTGGCAGGCAAGACCATCGCGATCTTCGGTCTGCCCGGCGCCTACACCCCGACCTGCTCGGCCAAGCATGTGCCGGGCTATGTCGAGAAGTTCAACGAGTTCAAGGCCGCTGGTGTCGACGAGATCTGGTGCGTCAGCGTGAACGACGCCTTCGTCATGGGTGCCTGGGCCCGTGACCAGAAAACCGCCGGCAAGGTTCGTATGCTGGGCGATGGCAGCGCCGAATTCGCCAAGGCCACGGGCCTGACGCTCGACCTGACAGCGCGCGGCATGGGCCTGCGCAGCAACCGCTACTCGATGCTGGTCCAGGACGGCAAGGTCAAGTCGCTGAACATCGAGGCCCCGGGCAAGTTCGAGGTCAGTGACGCGGCCACGCTGCTGGCCCAGGCCAAGGCCTGAAGCGCTGTCTGCGCCCCGCAAAAGCCACCGCTTGCGGTGGCTTTTTTGTGCCTTTCAGAGGCGGGTGTCCGAGAGCGTGGCCATCAGGTAGTGCGCGCCCGCAATGGGGTTGTGATAGTAGGGCGGGATGTCCTCGAAGCCCAGGTCTTCGTAGAGGGTGCGGGCCGCTTCCATGTCGTCCAGGGTGTCGAGCAGCACGTGGTCATAGCCGCCGACCCGGGCCGCGTCGAGGATGGCCTCGGCCAGCTGGCGGCCCAGGCCCAGGCCGCGGAAAGCCGGGCGCACGTAGAGCCGTTTCATTTCGCTGGCATTGGGATAATCCGCCGTGTCCAGGGGGCGCAGCGCGCAGCAGCCTGCCACCGTGCCGTCCACGCGGGCCAGCAGGAGGGCGCCGCGCGGCGCGGCATAGTCGCCGGGCAGCTCGGCGAGTTCCTGCTCAAAAC
>JAYNNS010000116.1:4025-8409 GCA_038112835.1 Curvibacter sp.
ACTGTCCGCGTATTCGCGGAAAATCTCGCGTACGGCGTCGAAATCAGACGCCAGCTGCGGGGTCAGGAGCTCGATGACGGGACGTGACACGGCAAAGGTGAAATGGAATGTACAGCAAGTTTAGCGTCATGAAGCGTGGGGCCCTGCTGGTGGGCCTGCTGGTCACCGGGCTGCTGGCCGGCTGCCAGTCGGTGCAGACCACGGGGGCCGGCCAGGTCGGCGTTACGCGCAACCAGTACATGGGCGTGAGCGCGGCCCAGATCGACGCGGCCTCGGCGCAGTCCTACCGCAAGATGCTGCAGGAAGCCGAAGCCAAGAAGCTGCTCAACCGCGATCCCGCCATGGTGGCGCGGGTCCAGGGCATCGCCCGCAAGCTCATTGCCCAGACCGTGCATTCCCGTGCCGACGCCGTGAGATGGAACTGGGAGACCAATGTGTTCCAGAGCGAGCAGGTCAACGCCTTCTGCATGGCCGGCGGCAAGATCGGCATCTACAGCGGCCTGATCGAAAAGCTCAAGATCACCGACGACGAGCTGGCCGCGGTCATGGGCCACGAGATCGCACACGCGCTGCGCGAGCATGTGCGCGAGCAGGTGTCGCGCCAGCAGGCGGCGCAGATCCCGGGCCTGCTGGTCGCCATTGCCACCGGCAACCGCGCGCTCGCCGATCTGAGCGATACCCTGACCCAGGTCAGCTTTACCTTGCCGCGCAGCCGGGAGGCGGAGAGTGAGGCAGACCTGATCGGCGTCGAGCTCGCGGCGCGGGCCGGTTACGACCCGCGGGCCGCCATCAGCCTGTGGCAGAAGATGAACACGCTGGGCGGTGGACGCCCGCCCGAATTCCTCAGCACCCACCCGGCGCCGGAATCACGCCAGCAGGAACTGCGACGCATCACCGAACTCGTGATGCCCCTGTACGAGGACAGCCAGCGCCGCTGAACCTCAGGGGGCGGCGTAACGCAGCAGCGCGGCCACGACGCCGGCGCAGAACAGCATCAGCACGAGGGCCAGCAAGCGGCTGCGCGCATCGTCGCGCGAGGCCTCGGCGGCCTCGGGCAGGAGCTTGTCTCCGCTGAGCATGGGCGTGATCAGGTTGCGCTTGCGCACCCAGAGGTAATACAGCACGGCCAGCAGGTGCAGCGTGACCAGGGCCAGCAGCAGCCATTTGCCCACATCGCGGTGGTACCAGGTGGCCAGGCTGACCCAGCGCCCGGGCACCAGGGCCGTCAGCGGACCGGCGGCGGCGATCTCGTCGTCGCTCATCAGGCCGCTGCCCACCTGGGCCAGCAGCAGCCCCAGCAGGGCAAAGACGGACAGCGCGCCGCTGGGGCTGTGCCCCACTTCGTGCTGCGCCGTGCCCTGGCCGCGCAGATGGCGCCAGAGGCTGGCCGGCGAATACAGGAAGCTGGCGAAGCGCGACCAGTGTCCTCCCAGCAGGCCCCAGCCGAGGCGGAACAACAGCAGCGCAAGCACGCTGTAGCCGAAGCGGAAATGCCAGTCCATCAGACCGAACTGGGCCGTGCTGACCAGGCCGATCAGGCACAGCACGAGCAGCCAGTGGAAGAGACGGGTCGGCAGATCCCAGATCCGGATGCGGTGGGGCATGGGGTCCTCGCAAAGATGGACAGGCAGATCGGTATTTTCCCTGAGAAGTGCGTGGCGGGCGAACTTTCCGTGCGGCAGAACGCTCCCAGCAGCGGGAACCTTCCCGTCAACCAAAGGACTGTCCGATGAAAACCATCAGCATGCTGGTCGTGGCTGCTGCCACCCTGATCGTGAGCGGCCAGGCGGCCGCCCAGTTCGCCAAGCCCGAAGATGCCATCAAGTACCGCAAGAACGCCCTGTTCGTGATGCAGCAGCACTATGCGCGCGTCGGTGCCATGGCCGCCGGGCGGGTGCCGTTCGATGCCAAGGTGGCGGCCGACAACGCGGCCATCGCCGAAACCATGTCGCGCCTGCCGTGGGCCGCCTTCGGCGAGGGGACCGACAAGGGCGACACCAAGGCCAAGCCCGAGATCTGGATGGAGCAGGCCAAGTTCAAGGCCGCGGCGGAAAAGATGCAGGGCGAGATGAGCAAGCTGGCCGCCGCCGCCAAGACCGGCAACCTGGACAGCGTCAAGGCCGCGTTCCAAGCCACCTCGGGCACCTGCAAGGCCTGCCACGACGACTTCCGCCAGTGAGCAGAAAATCCTGTGCCACGCAAAAACGGCCCCGCGGGGCCGTTTTTTTGCCTGCGTGCGAGGCAAGGAAGGGGCTCAGGTCTGGGCCAGTAGCTCTTCGATCAGCCGATGCAGTTCGGCAAAGTCAGGCTCGCCCACATAGCGTTTCACGATCTCGCCGCGCTTGTTCACCAGATAGCTGGTGGGCGTGAGGCGCACATCCCCCCAGGCCTGGGCCACGGCGCCGGTGTTGTCGATAGCCACCTTGAAGGGCAGCTTGCGGGTCTGGCTGAAATTCACGACATAGCTGGGCGGGTCGTAGCTCATGGCGACGGCCACCGTGTCGTAGCCGCGCTCGCGGTATTTGTCGTAGGTGGCCATGAGCTGGGGCATCTCGGCCACGCAGCTGGTGCAGCTCGTAGCCCAGAAATTCACCAGCACGACCTTGCCGCGAAAATCGGTGGTGTTCTGCTTGCTGCCGTCGAGCAGGACAAAGGCGGTCTCGGGTGCGGGGCCGAAGCCGGGGCTGCGCAGCAGGAGCCAGCCTGCGCCTGCGATCAGCGCAACTGCGGCAAGATAGAGGGCACGTTTCATGGCCGGAGGGAAAGACATCATGTGGCGCAGGAAGTTTAACGGGCTTGGAGTGGCCTGGCTGGGAGGAGTTCCCGCGCTGTGGGCCTTGCAGGCCCGGGCGCTGAGTCTGGCCGAGCTGAGCCAGGCCGAAGCGGTCCAGGGGCTCAGGAGTGCCCTGGAGCGCGGGGCCCGCCAGGCCATTGCCGAGCTGGGGCGTCCGGACGGCTTCCTGGCCCATGACCTGCTCCGGATCCCGCTGCCGCAGCGCCTGCAGGCGAGCGAGAAGATGCTGCGCCGCCTGGGCCAGGGGCGGCGGCTGGACGAACTGGTCACCACCATGAACCGGGCCGCCGAGGCCGCCGTGCCCCAGGCCCAGGAGCTCATGCTGGGCGCGGTGCGCAGCATGAGCGTGGACGACGGCAAGAAAATCCTGCGTGGCGGCGACACCTCGGTCACCACGTTCTTCGCCGACAAGACGCGCGAGCCGCTGGGCCAGAAGTTTCTGCCCGTGGTCAGTCAAACGACCGCGCAGCTGAATCTGGCCGGGCAGTACAACCGGCTGGTCGGCAAGGCGGCCGATCTCGGGCTGCTGCGGCGCGAGGAGGCGACGATCGAGCAGTACGTGACCAGCAAGGCCCTGGAGGGACTCTATTTCATGATCGGGGAAGAAGAGCGCAAGATCCGGAAAGATCCGGTCGGAACCGGTAGCGCCCTGCTGGGCAAGGTGTTCGGCGCACTGAAGTAGTGTGGCGGGGATAATCCCTGCATGGCACCTTCTCGTTACGTATTGCTCCTGCTGTCCCTGGCGCTGGTGGCCTGCAGCCCCAGCCTCAACTGGCGTGAAGTCCGCCTGGGCGGTGGCGAACTCAAGGCCGTGCTGCCGTGCAAGCCAGACCAGGCCACGCGACGCCAGAGCCTCGCGGGCTACGATGTAGACCTGAGCATGATGGGCTGCGAGGCCGGTGGCGGCCTGTACGCGATCTCGGTGATCGAGCTCGGCTCGCTGGCGCAGGCGCATCCCATCCAGGCGCAGTGGCAGACCCATCTGCTGGCCACGCTGCAGGCCCAGGGCGCCCAGCGCGAGACCTATGTGATCCGGGGCGCCAATGCCCAGCCCGAGGCCCTGCGCCTGCAGGCCGTGGGGCGCAGCCCCGAGGGCCGTGCGCTCACGGTGCAGGCCGTGTGGTTCACGCGCGGCCAGCGGCTCTACCACGCCGCGCTCTATGCCGAGCGGCTCACGCCGGAGATGAGCGAGCCCTTCTTCGGCGGCATGGAGCTGCCATGAGTGTGCTCGGGCGGCGTGCGGCCGTCACCGTCTTCCTCGTCTTCGCCTTCGCCTATTTCTTCTCGGCCCTGGTGCGCTCGGTCACGGCCACGCTCTCGCCCCAGCTCACGGCGGAATTCACATTGAGCGCGCGCGATCTGGGCCTGCTGGCCGGTGGTTACTTCCTGGGCTTTGCCGCCCTGCAGCTGCCCCTGGGCCAGTGGCTGGACCGCTACGGACCGCGTACCGTGATCCTGGGCTTTCTCACCGTGGCCGTGGGCGGTTGTGCGGCCTTCGCGCTGGCCCAGGGCTTCACCGGGCTGCTGCTGGCGCGCGTGCTCTGCGGCGTGGGGCTGGGGGCCTGTCTGATGGCGCCGCTGACGGGCTAC
>JAYNNS010000117.1:0-8404 GCA_038112835.1 Curvibacter sp.
CCGTGATGAAGACCACGTCGAATTCCAGGCCCTTGCTGGCGTGCACGGTCATCAGTTGCACGGCCTCCTGGCCCTCTTGTGCCTGGTTGTCGCCGGCTTCGAGAGCGGCGTGCGTCAAGAAGGCGGCGAGAGGTGACATGACTTCGCCCGTGTCGTCGGGCGCGCCCTCACCCCCGCCCTCTCCCGGAGGGAGAGGGAGTGAGTCGTCGCGGAGTTCGCCCCCTCTCCCTCCGGGAGAGGGTTGGGGTGAGGGCTGTACCGACATCGCCTCGGCTTCCCGCCCGAAGCCTTCGAGGCTGACAAAGCTCTCGGCGGCGGTGACCAGTTCCTCCAGGTTCTCGATGCGGTCCGCCCCTTCGCGCTCGGTCTGGTAGTGTTCGACCAGGCCGCTGTGCTGCAACACGAGCTCGATGATCTCGCGCAGGGTCAGCCCTTGGGTCTGCTCGCGCAGCACGTCGATCTTGGCGACGAAGGCGCCGAGGTTGGCGCCGGCCTTGCCGCTCAGCGCACCGACAGCGTCGTGCAGGGACGTATTGGCGGCACGCGCCGCATCCTGCAGCTGCTCGATGGAACGCGCGCCGATGCCGCGCGGCGGGAAGTTCACCACGCGCAGGAAGCTGGTGTCGTCGCTGGGGTTCTCCAGCAGGCGCAGATAGGCCAAGGCGTGCTTGATTTCGGCACGCTCGAAGAAGCGCAGGCCACCATAGACGCGATACGGCAGACCGGCGTTGAACAGCGCCGTCTCGATCACCCGGCTCTGCGCATTGCTGCGGTAGAGCACCGCAATTTCTTTTTGTGAAGTGCCCTCGCGGATGAGCTGCTTCATCTCGTCGATCATCCACTGCGCCTCGGCGAAGTCGCTCACGGCTTCGTAGACGCGCACGGGCTCGCCCGCGCCCTGGTCGGTGCGCAGGTTCTTGCCCAGGCGGTGCTTGTTGTGGCTGATCAGCGCATTGGCCGTGTCCAGGATGTTGCTGTGGCTGCGGTAGTTCTGCTCCAGCTTGATCTGGTGCTGCACCTGGAACTCGCGCACGAAGTCGGCCATATTGCCCACGCGCGCACCGCGAAAGGCGTAGATGCTCTGGTCGTCGTCGCCCACGGCAAACACCGCGCCCATGGGGCCGTCGGCGCGGGGGCGCCCTTCCGCATCGCAGCCAGCGAGCAGCTTGATCCAGGCGTACTGCAGCTTGTTGGTGTCCTGGAACTCGTCGATCAGGATGTGGCGGAAGCGCCGCTGGTAGTGCTCGCGCACGGGGTCGTTGTCGCGCAGCAGCTCGTAGCTGCGCAGCAGCAACTCGCCGAAGTCCACCACGCCTTCGCGCATGCACTGGTCTTCGTACAGCTGGTAGAGCTCGACCTTCTTGCGCGTGTCGGGGTCGCCGGCCGGGACCATGTTGGGGCGCAGGCCCTCCTCCTTGCAGCCGGCGATGAACCAGGCCAGCTGCTTCGGGGGGAAACGCTCCTCGTCCACGTTGAACTGCTTGCACAGGCGCTTGATGGCGCTGAGCTGGTCCTGCGTGTCCAGGATCTGGAAGGTGGCCGGCAGATTGACGGTGCGGTGGTGCGCGCGCAGCAGGCGGTTGCACAGGCCGTGGAAGGTGCCGATCCACATGCCGCGCACGTTGACGGGCAGCATGGACTGCAGGCGCGTCATCATCTCGCGCGCGGCCTTGTTGGTGAAGGTCACGGCCAGCAGGCCGCCGGGCGAGACCTGGCCCGTCTGCAGCAGCCAGGCGATGCGGGTGGTCAGCACGCGCGTCTTGCCGGAGCCGGCGCCGGCCAGGATGAGCGCGGGCTCGGGCGGCAGGGCCACGGCGGCGCGCTGCTCGGCGTTCAGGCTGGCCAGCAGCGGGGAATCGGCAGGGGCGGGGAAAAGAGAGGAAGAGCCGGTGGGCGGCAACAGCGAAGACATGCCGCCATTGTAGGAAAGCGCCCGGGCTGCCCCCGCACGCGGCGACTACAGCGCCGAGGAATTGCGAAAGCCGGCTGAGGCGCGGTCATGCATGTCGGCCAGCTCGGCCAGCAGCTCGGCATGGCGGTTCATGATGTTGAGAAAGACCTGGTTGGAGGGCTCGGCGCAGCGAAAGCGCGCCAGCTCCAGCAGGCGTTCGCTCAGCCGCCCCATTTCGATATGGATGGCATGGCTGGCCAGGAGGTATTCCTCGGGATGCATGTTCTGCTCGTACCGTTTGTCGTCGTTCTGCTTACCGACAGCGCTGGGGCGCACCGTCTCCCACGGAATGCGAGTGTAGGCCGCCACGTCCCGCAAAAGAAGGAAAAACGGCGAAAAGCAGATGTAACAGCGGCCATTGTTGCGCGCCTGCCGCACGGCGGCGGCAGGGGCGTCACGGCAGCGACAACCGGCGCGGGTTAACCCGATGTGGACGCGCGGTCTCAGGTCTTGCCGAAGACCAGGCGGATGGCCAGCTGGTGCAGGTGCTCCCAGGGCGCCGTCAGGTCCTCCAGCACGCTGAAGTGGTTGCGCTGGGGAATGGTCTCGCACACGGGCACCACCTTCTTGCCCCAGGCCTGCTGGATCAGCTTGTTGTGGCGGATGAACTCGGCACTCTCCTCGGCGCCGGCCACGGTGTAGAGCACGCCTTGCTTCGGCGCCGGCAGCAGGGCCGGGCTGGCCAGGGCCACCTGCTCGGGCGTGAGGCGCAGGCTGTCCTTGAGGAAGGGCGTGTGCATCACGGGCTCCAGATCGTAGAGACCGGAGATGGAGAGCGCGCCCTTGACCAGATCGGCCGGCAGGTCCTTGCCGACCTGGGGCCAGAGGCAGTCCAGCAGCATGGCCGCCAGATGGCCGCCGGCCGAATGGCCCACGACGTAGATGCGGCCGGGGTCGCCGCCGTACTTCTTGGCGTTGCGGTACACCCAGGCCAGGGCGCGGACCATCTGCAGCGTGATCTCGGGGATGGTCACGGCCGGGCACAGCGCGTAGTTGGGGATGAAGACGCAGCCGCCCAGGTTCTTGAAGGCCGGGGCGATGAAGGAGTGCTGGGACTTGTCCAGCGAGCGCCAGTAGCCGCCGTGGATGAAGACCACCACGGGCGAGCCGGGCTGGCTGCTGGGGAAGACGTCCAGCGTCTCCAGGGGCCCGTCGCCATAGGCGATATCGGTCTCGCAGGGATGGGCGGCGCGTGCATCGTCCGAGGCCTCGGCCCAGCGCGCGAAGTGGATGGCGTGCTCGGGCACCAGGGCGCGGTTGTTGTACATGCGGTCCAGCCAGGCCGGGGCGAAATTCTTCTTCATGGGGGTCTCCGGATGAATGACAATAGCGCGCAGTGCGCGCAGACCGGCTATCTTGGCATATCCGCGGACGCGCAGGAGACACACGATGAACATTGCCCTGCTGGGCACCGGCCTCATGGGCTACCCGATGGCACGCCGCCTGTGCGAAGCCGGCCACAGCGTCCAGGTCTGGAACCGCACCCGGGCCAAGGCCGAAGGCCTGGCCGCCTTCGGCGCCACCGTGCACGACACCCCCACCGCGGCCGTGCAGGGCGCGGAGTTCGTCATCACCATGCTGGAGCACGGCCCCGTGGTCGAACAGGTGCTGTTCATGCAGGGCGTGGCCGGCGCCATGAGGCCGGGCACGGTGCTGATCGACATGTCCTCCATCAAGCCGGCCGAGGCGCGCGCCCACGCCGAGCGCCTGGGCGGCATGGGCATCACCCACCTGGACGCCCCGGTCTCCGGCGGCACCCTGGGCGCCGAGGCTGGCACCCTGGCCATCATGGCCGGCGGCAAGGCCAGCACCTTCGAGCGCGCCCGGCCCGTCTTCGCGCCGCTGGGTCGCGCCACCCTGGTCGGCCCCAGCGGCAGCGGCCAGCTCGCGAAACTCGCCAACCAGATGATCGTGGGCATCACCATCGGCGCCGTGGCCGAGGCCCTGCTGCTGTGCGAGAAGGGGGGCGCCGACCCCGCCAAGGTCAAGGAAGCCATCACCGGCGGCTTCGCCGACAGCCGCATCCTGCAGGTGCACGGCCAGCGCATGGTGGAGCGCAACTTCGCCCCGGGCGGCCGCATGACCGTGCAGCTCAAGGACATGCGCAACGCGCTGGAGACCGCCGCCGGTCTGGGCTACAGCGCCCCCATCACCGGCCTGCTGGAGCAGCTCTATGCCGAGGGCGTGGCCCAGGGCCTGAGCGACCTGGACCAGTCCGGCCTGTTCGTGGAGCTGGCCCGGCGCAACGGGATGAAATGAGGCGCAGCCGGCCGCCACGCCCCTCACGGCCTGCCGCGCACGGGCATAGAATCCGGAACATTCCCCGCAGGGACCGACGCCCATGCTGAAACCCGAGTTCCGCCCCTCGCAGCTGCCCGAATTCACGCCGCCGGCGCCGGCGCAGCCGCAGCTCAAGCGGGCCGCCGCCACCTCTGCGCTGGTGGCGCTGGCCGGCAGCCTGGGCCTGGCCTATGTGCTGGTCGTCAGCCACCTCACCCGCCTCGCATTGGCACCGGCCATCGCCATCGGCATGCTGCTGGGCCTGCACCTGGGCGTCGTGCTGATTGCACGGCTGCGCCAGGGCCTGTGGCTGGGGCTGACCGGGCTGGTGATCACCGTGCTCGCCGCCCTGGCCGCCGCGACGGCAGGCGGCCAGGCCGACCCGACCGACCACCTGGACCCGGCCGGCGGCTACCTCGACGCGCCCGCCACGACCGCGGAACACTGGCTGCTGCGCAGCGCCCGCGCCCTGGTGGACCACGCCGCTCCCCTGGTGGTCATCGTCGGTGCCCTGATCAGCAGCGGGTTTGCCGTGCACAACGCCAAGCCACGGTAGACGAAGGCAGGCGACAGGCATCGTCCCCGCCGACGAGAAGCGCCCGGCTTGCCGGGCTCTGTCCATCCAGTCGGCGGCGGGATCACTCCGCCAGCATGTCGGAGCCGTTGCGCACGCGGTGCATGCTGGCGATGGGCACGGTCCAGACCAGGCCGTCGCCGATCTGGCCGGTGCTGCAGGCCTCGATGAGGGTCTTGCGGATCTCGTCCACCATGTCCTCGTCGGCCAGCACGGCCACCATGATCTTGGGGCTGTAGTCCGTCAGCTCCTCCTTCACCGTGCGCCGGCCCACGGCGGCCGGGGCGGTGAAGCCCTCGGCCTTCATGAGCGTGAGCCCGGGGAAATTGGGGATGTCGTGCAGCGCGTCGCGCAGCTGGGCGAGGCGGCTGGGGCGCACGATGGCGCGGATTTCCATCATCGTCTTCATATCGGTCTTCCTCAGGATTCGGCGTGGTCGTCAAACCAGCGGTACAGCGCGGGCAGCACCACCAGGGTCAGCAGGGTTGAAGAAATCAGGCCGCCGATGACCACGATGGCCAGCGGCTTCTGCACCTCCGAGCCCGGCCCGGTGGCGAACAGGAAAGGCACCAGGCCCAGCAGGGCCACGGTGGCGGTCATCATCACGGGGCGAAAACGCGCCACGCAGCCTTCGCGCACGGCCTGCATCACGGCCATGCCGTCCTCGCGCAGGCGCCGGATGTAGCTCACCAGCACCACACCATTGAGCACGGCGATGCCCCACAGCGCGATGAAACCCACCGAGGCCGGCACGCTCAGGTATTCACGCGTGACGGCCAGGCCGATCAGGCCGCCGATGGAGGCGAAGGGCAGCACCAGGATGATGAGCGAAGCCAGCTTGAGCGAGTTGAACAGCAGGAAGAGCAGGAAGAAGATGGCCGCGATGGTGATGGGCACGATGATGGTCAGCGTGGCCATGGCGCGCTCCATGTTCTCGAACTGGCCGCCGTAGACGAAGTAATAGCCCTCGGGCAGCCGGATGTCGCGCGCGATGCGCTGCTCCACCTCCTGCACGAAGCCGCCGAGGTCGCGCCCCTCCACGTTGGCCCCCACCACGACGCGGCGCTTGCCGCTCTCGCGGCTGATCTGGGCCGGGCCGTCGCGCAGTTCGATGCTGGCCACCGATTCCAGCGGTACCAGGGCGCCGTCGGGCGCGCGCAGCAGCAGCCGGCGGATGGTCTCGACCGAGTTGCGCGCCTCCTCGGGGAAGCGCACGGCGATGCCGAAGCGGCGCTCGCCCTCGTAGAGCTGGCTCACCTCGCGGCCGCCGATGGCGGTTTCGATCAGGTTGTGCACCTCGGCCACGTTGATGCCGTGACGCGCGATGGCCTTGCGGTCGATGTCGATGGTCAGGGCCTGCTGGCCCGACAGGCGCTCGATACGGATGTCGGTGGCGCCGGGCACGCTGCGCAGCAGGCGCGCGATCTGCTCGGAGATGCGGCGCAGCTCGCCCAGGTCATCGCCGAAGATCTTGATGGCCAGCTGCGAGCGCACGCCCGTGACCATCTCGTCCACCCGCTCGGAGATCGGTTGCGAGAGCACAATCTGCACGCCCGGGATGGTGACCAGGCGCTGGCGGATGTCTTCCTCGATCTCCTCCTGGGTGCGATCCGACGCGGGGTCGAGCAGCACGATGGGGTCGGATTCGTTGGGTCCCACCGGGTCGGCCGGCGATTCGCCGCGACCGACCTTGGAGACCACGCTGCGCACGCCGGGCACCTGCGCGATCATCTGCATGGCGTGCATCTCCATGCGCAGGGATTCGTCCAGCGAGATGCTGGGCACGCGGTTGATCTGCGGCGTGAGCGCGCCCTCCTTCATGGTGGGCATGAAGGACTTGCCCAGGAAGGGGAAGAGCGCCAGCGAGAACAGCAGCAGGCCCACGGCCGCGGCCAGCGTGGCCTTCTGCCGGCCCAGGGCGCGGTCCAGCAGACGCAGGTAGGCGCCCTTGAGCACGGCGATGACCCTGGTGTCGTGGTCCGCCCCGCCCTTGAGGATGTAGGAACAGAGCACGGGCGAGAGGATCAGCGAGACCAGCAGCGAGATGCCCAGCGCGATCACGATGGTCAGCGCCAGCGGCGCGAACATCTTGCCCTCGATACCCTGCAGCGTCATGAGCGGCAGGAACACCAGCATGATGATGACGATGCCGAAGACCGTGGGCGTGGCCACCTCCTGTGTGGCCTCCAGGATCAGGCGCACGCGCGAGGCCCCGGGCCGCGCCAGGCCCAGGCGGTGGAAGACGTTCTCCACCACGACCACGGTGGCGTCCACCATGAGGCCGATGGCGATGGCCAGGCCCCCCAGCGACATCAGGTTGGCCGAGATGCCGTAGCGGTTCATCAGGATGAAGGTGGACAGCGGCGCGATGATGAGCGTGGCCACCACGATCAGGCTGGAGCGCACGTCGCCCAGGAAGATGAAGAGGACCACGACGACGAGGAAGATGCCCTCGATCAGCACCTTGCCCACGGTCCACAGCGCCGAGTCGACCAGCTCGGTGCGGTCGTAGTAGGGCACGATCTGCAGGCCGCCGGGCAGCATGCCCTTGCGGTTGATCTCGTCCACGCGCTCCTTCACGCGCGTGACCACCTGCTTGGCGTTGCCGCCGCGCATCATGAGCACGATGCCCGAGACCGACTCGGTGTAGCCACCCTTGATGATGGCGCCCTGGCGAACCTCGTGGCCGATGGTGACCTCGGCCAGGTCGCGCACATAGAGCGGCACGCCGTTCTTCTCGCGCACGACGATGTTGCCGATGTCCTCCAGCGTGCGGATCAGCCCCACGCCGCGGATCAGGTACTGCTCGGAACGCTGCGGCAGGATGCCGCCGCTGGCGTTGGCATTGTTCTTGGCCACAGCCTCGAACACCTGCTCGATGCTCACGTCATGGTGCAGCAGCCGCTCCGGCTTGGCCAGCACCTGGTACTGGCGCACATAGCCCCCCTGGGAGTTGATCTCGGCCACGCCGGGGATGGAGCGCAGCAGCGGGCGCACCACCCAGTCCTGCACGATGCGGCGCTCGGCCAGCTCCTGCGGCGTGAGCGCGCGCCGGCCGTCGTCCGGGTGGTCGAGCGTGTACTGGTAGACCTCGCCCAGGCCGGTGGAGACCGGGCCGAGCACGGGGGTGATGCCTGCGGGCAGGCTGGGCGTGACCTCGATCAGGCGCTCCAGCACGAGCTGGCGCGCGAAATACACATCGGTGGCATCGGTGAAGACCAGGGTGATGATGGACAGGCCGCTCTTGTTGAGCGAGCGCATCTCCACCAGGCCGGGCAGGCCGGTGACAGCGATCTCCAGCGGCACGGTGACGAAGCGCTCGATCTCCTCGGGCGAGCGGCCCGTGGCCTCGGTGGCAATCTGGACCTGGACGTTGGTCACGTCGGGAAAGGCATCGACCGACAGGCGCGTGGCCTCGCGCAGGCCGAAGGCGCACAGCACCAGCGCGAGCACCACCACCACCAGCCGCTGGCTGAGGGCGGCGCGGATCAGGGAGCTGAGCATGGCTTACTCCAGTTCCGCGCGCTTGCGCTCGTTGTTGAGGTGGAAAGCACCGTCCACCACCACGGGCGTGCCCGCCACCGGGCCCTTGAGCACGG
>JAYNNS010000118.1:0-8384 GCA_038112835.1 Curvibacter sp.
GCCTGGAGGCCAGCGCGATGACGAGTGACGTGGTTTCGCGCTATGACAGTGGCGCCAGCAACGACCATCGCAACCTGCACCGTCTGCAGACCGCCGGCCTGAACTGGCAGGCACGCTGGAGCGAGCGCTACAGCACCAGGGTCAGCCTGACCGATTCCGACACCCGCTACGAAACCTTGCCCTCACCCTATCTGACCCAGACCCGGTTGCGTGGTTATCTGTGGCAGAACGAATTTCGCCAGGGACCTCAGCTCGTCACCGCCACGATCGAGAGGCGCGAGGATGTGCTGCAGAACGCCAGCACCACTCCGAAGACCACATCGCGTTCGCAGGATGGCCTGGCCCTGGGCTATGGCTGGAGCGGCGTGCGACACACCTTGCAGCTGCATGCGCGGCAGGATCAGGACAGCGAATTCGGCGGCAGGAGCACGGGCAGCATCGGCTACGGCTATGCCCTCACGCCGCAGTGGCGCCTGAGCGCCTCGGCGGCGACGGCCTTCCGGGCACCGACGCTGTTCCAGCGTTTCAGTGTCTACGGCGTGGCCTCCCTGCAGCCGGAATACAGCCGCAATGTGGAGATCGGGGCCCGCCACACCCAGGGCTCCGCGAGCTGGGGTGCCGTCGTCTACCGCAACCTGGTGGACAACCTCATCACCTTCTCGTCGCCCGGGCCATGTGCCTCGACCTTCGGCTGCTACGCCAACACCGCCCAGGCGGAATATGTCGGCATGACGGTCTCGGGCCAGCAGATGCTGGCCGACGTGCGCGTGCGGGCCTCCTTCGATCTGCAGGATCCGCACGATCGCCAGACCGACAGAAAGCTGGCGCGCCGCGCCCAGCGCTATCTGAATCTGGGCGCGGACACGCGTTTGAGCCGCTGGAACGTGGGCAGTGACCTGCGCCTGAGCAGCGAGCGCTATGACAACGCTGCCAATACGGTCGTACTGCCGGGCTATGCCCTGCTCAGCCTGCATGCCCAGACCCGTCTGAGCCCGGACTGGAACCTGCTCCTCAAGGTGGACAATGCCACGGACAGCCGCTACCAGTTGGCCAATACCTATGCCACGGCCGGCCGTAGCTTCTTTGTGACCCTCAAATGGGAGCCCTCGGCTCGCAGCACCCCTTGAGCACTCCAGTCCATGTCCGCTGTCCCGCCCTGCTGATCGCTGCCCCGGCCTCGGGCCAGGGCAAGACCACGGTCACGGCAGCCCTGGCACGCCTGCACGCGCGCCAGGGGCGGCGTGTGCGGGTGTTCAAGTGCGGGCCGGATTTTCTGGACCCGTTCTGGCACACCCTGGCCAGCGGCGCGCCGGTGCACCAGTTGGACCTTTGGATGACCGGCGAGGCCGACTCCCGTGCACGCCTGCACGCCGCCGCGCAGGAGGCCGATCTCATCCTCGTCGAAGGGGTCATGGGCCTCTATGACGGCCAGCCCAGCGCAGCCGACCTGGCACAGCACTTCGGCCTGCCCGTGCTCGCGGTGATTGACGCCTCGGCCATGGCCGGCACCTTCGGGGCGCTGGCCTATGGTCTGCAGCATTACCAGCCCGGCTTACGCTGGGCCGGTGTGCTGGCCAATCGTGTGGGCAGCGCGCGCCATGCCGGCATGCTGCAGGAGGGCCTGCGCGATCCGCAGGCCTGGCTGGGCGCGCTGCAGCGCAACCCGGCCCTGGTGCTGCCCGAGCGCCACCTGGGCCTGGTGGCCGCCACCGAGCTGAGTGACGCACAGCAGCGCCTGGACGCCGCGGCCGATGCCTTGGTCGACACGCCCCTGGGGCGTCTGACGCAGGACGAGCTGCGCCAGCGCTGGAGCGTGGATTTCCCTGTGTCTGAACCGTTGGCGCCGCTGCCGCCCCTGTTGCAAGGCAGGACCGTGGCCGTGGCCAGCGATGCGGCCTTCTGCTTCATCTATGCGGCCAATATCGAGTGCCTGCAGCGCCTCGGGGCTCACGTGGTCTTCTTCTCGCCGCTGAAGGGCGCTGCCTTGCCCGATTGCGATGCCGTCTGGCTGCCCGGCGGCTATCCGGAGCTGCACGCCGAGCGCCTGGGAGCCAACCAGGGCCTGCGCGACAGCCTGCACGCCCACGTGTTGGCAGGCAAGCCGATGTGGGCCGAATGCGGCGGCATGATGGCCTTGTTCGAGCGGCTCACGGATGGTGAGGGCGTGACGCATGCACTCTGGGGCCTGCTGCCCGGTGAGGTGACGTTGCAGAAACGCCTGGCCGCGCTCGGCCCGCAGGCGCTGCAGGTCGATGGTCGCGAACTGCGTGGCCACGCCTTCCATTACTCTACCTGCGACACGCCCTTGCAGCCAGCCTTGCGCACCACACGGCCGGTGGGGACGGCTGGGGAGGGCGAGGCGGTGTATCTGCAGGGTTCCATCGCCGCCAGCTATTTCCACGCTTGGTTCCCGTCCGATCCGGCGCTGGTGGCGCGTCTGTTCAGCTCGGGACTGGCTCAGGTGCAGGAGCTGGCCGCATGAGCGCGATGCCGATGCCTGGCCCACAGCGCATCGTCTGCCTCACCGAGGAGACGACGGAATGGCTCTACCTGCTGGGCGAGGAACGGCGCATCGTGGGCATCTCGGGTTACACGGTGCGGCCGCGCCGCGCGCGCGAAGAGAAACCGAAGATCAGCGCCTTCCTCAGCGCCAGGATCGAACAGATCGTTGCGCTGCAGCCCGACTGCGTCTTCGGCTTCTCGGACCTGCAGGCCGAGATCGCCAGCGAGCTGATCCGCCAGGGCATCCAGGTCACGGTCTTCAACCAGCGCAGCGTGGAGGAGATCTTCTCCATGATGTACCAGGTGGCGGCCATGGTGGGCCAGGCCGAGCAGGGCGCACAGCGCATCGCGGCCCTGCGCCAGGGTCTGGCCGGCATCCGCACGGCCGCGGCTGCCTTGCCACGCCGCCCGCGGGTCTACTTCGAGGAGTGGGATGAGCCCCCTATCAGCGCCATCCGCTGGGTGTCCGAACTGATCGGTATCGCCGGGGGTGACGACATCTTTCCCGAACTGGCCGTCCAGCCCATGGGCAAGCAACGCATCATTGCCGACGGCGCCGAGATCGTGCGCCGCGCGCCCGACCTCATCATCGGCTCCTGGTGCGGCAAGAAGTTCCGGCCCGAGAAGGTGGCGGCGCGCGCCGGCTGGCAGGACGTGCCGGCGGTTCAACACCAGCAGATCTTCGAGATCAAGTCGGCGGACATCCTGCAGCCCGGGCCGGCCGCGCTCACCGATGGTGTGTCCCAGCTGCATCGCCTCGTCATGGACTGGAGCCGCCACCATGGCTGAAGCGTTGACCATCGCGCGCAGCGAACTCATCCTCGGCGGCCAGCGCAGCGGCAAGTCGCGCCGCGCCGAGTTGCTGGCCCGTGCCTGGCTGGCGCAGTCCCCCGGGCACCAGGCGGTGCTGATCGCCACTGCTCAGGCCCATGACGCCGAGATGCGCGAACGCATCGCCCGGCACCAGCGCGACCGCGCCGAGCGCGTGCCCGGCCTGCGGACGGTGGAGGAGCCGCTGCAACTCGACCGTGCGATCCCCACGCACAGCCGCGCCGACACCCTGCTGGTGGTGGACTGCCTGACCCTCTGGCTCACCAATCACCTGATGCCGGCCAGTGGCGCAGCAGGTGAGCCACCCATCGATGTGCTGCTCCAGGCCTTGCGCACGACACCCGGCCCCGTCGTGTTGGTGGGCAACGAGATCGGCCTGGGGGTCATTCCCATGGGCCGCGAGGTGCGCCATTTCGTCGACACGCTGGGCCGCCTCAACCAGGACGTGGCCCGCGTCTGCGAGCGCGTGACGTTCATGGCCGCCGGCCTGCCGCTCGCGCTGAAAGGACAAGCATGAAATTGCGCCTCGTCGCCACCTTGCTGCTGGCCCTGGCCGGGCCCGCCCAGGCGCTGGAGATCACCGACCAGCGGGGTGTCACCGTGCGCCTGGCGCAGACACCGCAGCGCATCGTGAGCCTGCTGCCTTCGCTCACCGAAAGCGTCTGCGCGCTCGGCCAGTGCCAGCGTCTGGTGGGCGTGGACCGTTACTCCAACCACCCCGAGAGCATCGCGCGCCTGCCGCGCCTGGGGGGCGGGCTGGACCCGAGCATCGAGGCCGTGGTCGCGCTGCGGCCCGACGTGGTGCTGATCTCGCTGTCCTCGCGCGCCGGCGAGCGCCTGGAAGCCCTGGGGCTCAAGGTCGTGGCGCTCGAACCCAAGACCCATGCCGACGTGCGGCGCGTGCTGCAGGCCCTGGGTGTGCTGCTCGACGTGCCCGCAAGCGAGCCCGAGCGGATCTGGCGCGAGATTCAGGACAGTGTGGACGCCGCCGCACGCAGCCTGCCGCCCGCCGCACGCGGTCTGCGCGTCTACTTTGAGGTCAGCCGCGGCCCCTACGGCGCAGGCGAGGCCTCGTTCATCGGCGAAACGCTGACGCGCCTGGGCGTCAAGAACGTGATCCCGGCCGAGCTCGGCCCCTTCCCGCGGCTCAACCCCGAGTTCGTGGTGCGCGCCGACCCCGACCTCATCATGATCGGCAACCGCAGCATGCAGGCGCGTGTGCCCTATCCAGGCTGGGACCAGATGAAGGCCGTGCGCGCGCAGCGCCTCTGCGTCTACGGCATCGGTGATTCGGATGTCGTCGTGCGCCCCGGTCCGCGCATGGCCGAGGCCGCGCAGATCATGGCGCGCTGCATCAGCGAGAAGCTGGCCCTGCCCCTGCCTGCGGGGGGGCGTCCATGAAGCACCCGGCCTCCGCGCTCGGTTTCGGTTTGCTGCTGCTCTCGGCACTGCTGCTGGCGCTGGGCGCCAGCGTGGGCAGCACTGGTTTCGAGAGCGTGTTGCGCGCCGCGCAGGATCCGGTGTCGGCGCAGATCGTCTGGGAGATCCGCTTGCCGCGCACCCTGGGTGCCTGGCTCGCGGGTGCGCTGCTGGGCCTGGCCGGTGCCGTGGCCCAGGGCCTGTTCCGCAACCCGTTGGCCGATCCCTTTCTGCTCGGCAGCGCCTCGGGTGCATCGCTGGGCGTGGCCTCGGCCATGGCCCTGCTGGGTGTTTCGCCCTCGGCCGTGGCCTGGGTCACGCGCCTGGGTCTCACGGGCGCGGCCTTTCTTGGTGCGGTGCTGGCGGTGCTGCTCACGCTGCAGCTCGCGCGTG
The DNA here is from genome assembly GCA_038112835.1 of Curvibacter sp. Taxonomy (GTDB): domain Bacteria; phylum Pseudomonadota; class Gammaproteobacteria; order Burkholderiales; family Burkholderiaceae_C; genus Hylemonella. The sequence continues at coordinate 5,146 of JAYNNS010000118.1, forward strand.
GTGTGCAGCACACGCTGCGTCTGTTGCTGGCCGGTGTCATCGTCGGTGTGGTGCTCGGCGCCGCCAAGGACCTGGTCACGCTGGCTGCGCCCGACATCGTGCCTGCCATGCTGGGCTTCAACCTCGGCAGCGCGAGTTTCGTGGGCTGGTCGGCCTGTGCGCTCATGGCCGCTGTAGGTGTGCTGTGCGCGCTGGCGGCCTGGGCCTGCGCCCGCGCGCTCGACGGTCTGAGCCTGGGCGAAGCCACGGCCGCCAGCCTGGGCCTGCCGCTGGCGCCCATGCGCGTGGTGCTGGTGGCCGTGCTCGCGCTGGCCACAGGCACCGCGGTAGCCCAGACCGGGCTCATCGCCTTCGTCGGCCTGGCCGCGCCGCACCTGGTACGTTCCATCGTCAAGACCACACATGGCCGGCTCGTGCTGCTGGCCGCGCTCATGGGCGGCCTGCTGCTCATGGCAGCCGACATCCTGGCACGCTGGCTCATCGCGCCGCAGGAACTGCCCGTGGGCGTGCTCACGGCCGTGCTCGGCGGCAGCTACCTGCTGTGGCTCATGCACCGGCGTACGAGTGGCGGCGGAGGGGTGGTATGAATCCGCTTCAGATGACAAACTCACCGGCCCTGAGCGCCCGCGGCCTCAGCGCCACGCTGGGCCAGGTCGAAGTCCTGCACGGCATCGACCTGGACCTGCCGGCCGCACGCTGGACCAGCATCGTCGGGCCCAACGGTGCCGGTAAATCCACCTTGCTCAAGGCCCTGGCCGGCCTGCTGCCGCAGGCGCATGGCGAGGTGAAGCTGCAGGGCGACCTCCTGTCCACCGTGCCCAGCCACCGGCGCGCCCAGCGCCTGGCCTGGCTGGGCCAGAACGAAGGCGCCACCGACGACCTGCTGGCCTATGACGTGGCCATGCTGGGCCGACTGCCGCACCAGCCCTGGCTGGCACCGCCGAGCGCGGCCGACCACGCCGCCGTGGAGTGCGCGCTGCGTGCCACCCAGGCCTGGGACTGGCGCGCACGGCCGCTGGGCCAGCTCTCGGGCGGCGAACGCCAGCGTGTGCTGCTCGCGCGTGCGCTGGCCGTCGAGGCCCAGGTCTTGTTGATGGACGAGCCGCTGGCCAACCTCGATCCGCCGCACCAAGTGGACTGGCTGTTGCTGGTACGCGAGCTCGTCCGCCAGGGCCGCACCGTGGTCAGCGTGCTGCACGAGCTGCCGCTGGCCCTGCAGTCCGACGACCTGCTCATCATGGCTGCGGGCCGCGTCACGCACCACGGGGCCTGCGGCGACCCGGCCACACATCGCGCGCTCGAAGCCGTGTTCGACGGGCGTATCCACATCCAGCAGGTGGCGGGCCAGTGGCTGTCGCTGCCCAAAATTTGAGTACCACCCTATGCAAATCGAAACCCCACCCAGCGAGAAGCCCTACGAAAAACCCGAGGGTGAACGCCGCGGCCTCGTGCTCGTGAACACCGGCGACGGCAAGGGCAAGAGCACGGCCGCCTTCGGCCTGGCCCTGCGCGCGCACGGGCGCGGCAAGGCCGTGAAGATCTACCAGTTCATGAAGGTGCCCACGGCGCGTTTCGGTGAACACCGCATGTTCGAGCAGATCGGCATCCCCATCGAGGGCCTGGGCGACGGCTTCAGCTGGAAGAGCCAGGACCTGGAGCATTCGGCCCAGCTGGCGCGCGATGGCTGGGCCCGGGCGAAGGCGGCCATCCTCTCGGGCGACCATTTTCTCGTCGTGCTCGACGAGATCACCTACCCGCTGATCTACGGCTGGCTGCCCCTGGAGGACGTGCTGCAGACCCTGCGCGCGCGGCCCCGGGAGGTGCATGTGGTGCTCACGGGCCGTCGCTGCCCGCCCGAGATCATCGAGCTGGCCGACACCGTGACCGAGATGAGCAAGGTCAAACACGCCTTCAACGCCGGCATTCCCGCCCAGCGAGGGATTGAGGACTGATCCTCATGCAGCGCGATCCCCGCACCCTCGTTCCCGCCGAGCCCTTCAGCGCTGCTGACGCGGCCGCGGTGTACCGGGCCATCGTCGAGCGGCGCGACATGCGCCACTTCGCCGGCGGACAGGTCGCGCCCGAGGTGTTGCGGCGTCTGCTGCAGGCGGCGCATCATGCGCCCAGCGTGGGCTTCATGCAGCCCTGGCGTTTCATCCGCATCACGCAAGCCGCACGGCGCCAGCAGCTACATGGGATGGTGGAGCTGGAGCGCGTGCAAACCGCACGTGCCCTGGGTGAGCGCGAAGACGACTTCATGCGGCTCAAGGTGGAAGGGCTGCTCGAAGCGGCCGAACTGCTGGTGGTCTGCCTGGCCGACGGGCGCGAGCGCCACGTGTTCGGCCGCCGCACGCTGCCGCAGATGGACCTGGCTTCAGCGGCTTGCGCCATCCAGAACCTTTGGCTGGCGGCACGCGCCGAAGGGCTGGGCATGGGCTGGGTGTCGCTGTTCGAGCCGACAGCCGTAGCGCAGCTGTTGCACCTGCCGGCCGGTGCCGAGCCGATCGCGCTGCTGTGTCTGGGGCCGGTGCAGGGCTACTACGCTGAACCCATGTTGGTCCAGGAGGGCTGGGCGCAGCGCGAGGCCCTGGCCGGTCTGGTGTTCGATGACCGCTGGGGCCAGGGCGCCAGCCTCTTGGCCGGTGCGTCGGAATGATGAACAGCCTGGCACACGCGCCGTCCTGGCCGCTGGGGTTGGTCGCGGCCCTCTGGCTGGCGCTGCTGGTGGATCGCTGGTTCGGCGAACCTCCGCTGCGCTGGCATCCGGTGGTGTGGATGGGCCGCTACCTTGGCTGGATAGGGCAACACATTGCGCCGCTAGGCGCGCAGGCCGGGCAGGGTGCGGACATCAGGCGCTTCGTGCTCGGCGCGCTGGCCTGGAGCCTGGGGGCCGCGGTGGTCGGCGCCGCGGCGATCACCGTCCAGCAATGGCTGCTGTCCTGGCACGCACTGGTCGCCGTCGTGCTGCTGGGCCTGCTGCTCAAACCTCTGCTCGCCTGGCGCATGTTGCGCGACGAGGTGCGGGCGGTCGAAGCCGCCCTGCAGACCAGCGTGGAGAGCGGGCGGGCCCAGCTGGCCAGGCTGGTCAGCCGCGACGTCAGCGCGCTCGATGAACGGCAGATCCGTGAAAGCGCCATCGAGTCCCTGGCCGAGAACCTCAACGACTCCCTGGTCGCGCCGCTGTTCTGGTTCGTGCTGCTGGGCCTGGGTGAGAGCGAGCTGGGCTTCATGAAGCCCGG
>JAYNNS010000119.1:0-1370 GCA_038112835.1 Curvibacter sp.
TGACGGAAGTGTCGAGCACCTCGTCACCCACCACCACGCGGATGCCGCCGATCAGCTCGGCGTCCAGTGCGACCTGGACGTTGAGCTTGCGGCCGAAGCGCTTTTCCAGCGTGGCCGAGACATCGGCCAGGGCTGCGCCGTCGATCGGGAAGGCGCTGTAGACCACCGCATCGGACGAGCCGCCCTGGGCGTTCTTGAGCGCGCGGAACTGGGCCGCGATCTCGGGCAGGGCGTTCAAGCGACCGTTGTCGATCACGGTGCGCAGGAAGTTCTGGGCCTGCGCGGGCAGTGCGGCCTTGGCGACGCCGGCGATGAGGTCATAGACCTGCTGCGAGCTCGCGCGCGGATTGGCGGCGAACTGCTGCAGACCGGGGTCTGCGGCAATGGCCGCCAGCTCTTCCACCCAGACCAAGGCACTGTTCAGGTCCGCCTTGGCGGACTGGAACAGCGCTTCGGCGTAGGGGCGGGCAATGGTGGCAAGTTCAGCCATGGTTCACCCTTACAGCTCGGTCTTGAGGCGGCTCAGCAGATCCGCATGGACACCGGCATTGACTTCCTTGCGCAGGATCTGCTCGGCACCCTTGACCGCCAGGGCCGCCACCTGCTCACGCAGGGCTTCGCGGGCCTTGACGGCCTGCTGCTCGGCCTCGGCCTTGGCAGCGGCAATGATCTTGTTGCCTTCTTCGGTGGCGCGGGCCTTGGCCTCTTCCACGATGGCCTGGGCGCGACGCTCGGCATCCGCCAGACGCGCAGCCGTTTCGTTGCGCGACGTGGCCAGCTCAGCCTCGACGCGCTTGTTGGCGGCGGCGAGCTCGGTCTTGGCCTTGTCGGCGGCAGCCAGGCCGTCGGCGATTTTCTGGGCCCGCTCGTCCAGCGCCTTCGTGATCGGCGGCCAGATGAATTTCATCGTGAACCATACCAGGATCAGAAAGACGACGGCTTGCAGGATCAGCGTTGCATTGATGTTCACGGCTCGATCCCTTCTCTCGCGTGAAGGTTCGCGCGATCAGGCCAGCACGAAGGGGTTGGCGAAGGCGAACAGCAGGGCGATGGCCACACCGATCAGGAAGGCGGCGTCGATCAGGCCGGCCAGAATGAACATCTTGGTCTGCAGCTCGTTCATCAGCTCGGGCTGGCGAGCGGAGGACTCGAGGAACTTGCCACCCATCAGAGCGATCACCATCAACACCCGCACGCCGCCAAAACAGACGCAGAACCCTCGCAACACTGCGGAGACGCACAAGGATGCGGCAGCAACTTCGGCCGCAGCTGCTCTTGGCAGCCAAAACGCAGCAGCATCAAGTGCGACTTCCACAGCTGCTGATGTCGTCTCCACTAATGCTGACGTTGTTTCAACAAACGCAGATGCA
>JAYNNS010000119.1:1380-6805 GCA_038112835.1 Curvibacter sp.
GGGCGATACCGATCGAAGCGCCGATAGCGCCGAGACCAACGATCAGACCGCAAGCCAGAGCGACGAGGCCGAGAATGTTTTCCATGAGAAGCTCCTAAAAGTTAAGTGGAAAGAGAAAAGAAAAACGAAACGGTAAGTGGAGGGGTCAGTGCGCCTCGTGCGCCTGGCCGGTGTAGATCAGCGTCAGCATCATGAAGATGAAGGCCTGCAGCGTGATGATCAGGATGTGGAAGATGGTCCACACCGTGCCGGCGATCACATGACCGATAGCCAGACCGATGCCAGTGCCCGACAGGGCCCAGCCGCCACCCATCAGGGCGATCAGCATGAACACCAGCTCGCCGGCAAACATGTTGCCGAACAGTCGCATGCCGTGGGAGACGGTCTTGGCGACGTACTCGATGACCTGCATCAGAAAGTTGATGGGGTACAGCGCCCAGTGGTCACCGAACGGCGCAGCGATCAGCTCGTGCGCCCAGCCACCCAGGCCCTTGATCTTGATGTTGTAGAACAGGCAGACCAGCAGCACCGAGCACGACAGGCCCAGGGTGGTGGAGAGGTCGGCCGTGGGCACGACGCGCATGTAGTCCTTGAAGCCCATGGCCGGGCCGGCACTGTGCCACAGCTGGGGGATGGCGTCGACCGGCAGCATGTCCATGAAGTTCATCAGGAAGATCCAGACGAACACTGTCAGGGCCAGCGGGGCGATGACCTTGCGGCTCTGGGCATTGTGGATCACGCCCTTGGCCTGATTCTCGACCATCTCGACCAGAATCTCGACCGCCGCCTGGAAGCGACCCGGCACGCCGGCCGTGGCCTTGCGCGCCGCCAGCCAAAGGACGAAGCAGCCGATGATGCCCAGCAGCACGGAGAAGAACACGGAATCCAGGTTGAAGACACCGAAGTCCACGAGGCTGGTCTGCTTGACGCTGTTGAAGGAAAAATCCTTCTGCAGGTGCTGCAGGTGGTGGACGATGTATTCGCCGGCCGTCGGGCCTTGTGCTTCAGAAGACATAAATCACCAGTACTTCAATTCAAATTCTTGGCTGCCGACTGGCGGCGCGCCGGGTGCAGCCACATGGCCACCCAGTACACCTTCATCGCCACCACAAAACCCGCCAGCATAGCCGGCCAGCTCAGCTGGGGAACCAGTCGAGGCGCGGCCACTAGCATCGCCACGGTCAAAACTATCTTGACCAGTTCCCACACAAAAAAACCCGCCAGCGCGGCACCCGCCGCTCCGGCCCGCCGGGACACAGCCCGGGCCAACACACATGCAGGCAGCACCACCGCCAGCGCCCCGTACAGCACGGAGCCGGCCAGCGCGTCCCGGCCGCTCACCAGCCAGGTCAATCCCGCCGCCAGACTTCCTGCCACCGCCTGCCAGGCCACGATGCGCCAGGGAGACAGGGAAGGATGCGCCTCGCGCCACTGCCGCGCCTCCTCGGCGCTCAGCGGCTTGAATTCGGCTTGCGCCGCCGCATCTTCGTCTGCTGCAAAAGCCGGCTTCTGGCCGGGGGGCGTCTCATGCGTCATGTTCTGCAACCCCTGCATCTGCCTTAAACTTTTGCAAAGCCGCTGATTATAGATTTAAATCGGCGGGTTCCCGGTGTAACCCGACCCCTGCCCCGGGACAAGCCCACCCCTGGCCCGGAGTCCCTTGCGCGGCAGTTCGACACTGTATTCATGTACACCTTCTTCAAGTTTTTCCATCTGGTCGCCGCCATCGTCTGGCTCGGTGGCATGAGCTTCATGCTGCTGGCCCTGCGCCCCAGCCTGTCCGTCCTGGAAGGGCCGCCCCACAGGCTGGGCCTGCTGGTCGCCGTGCTAGGGCGATTTTTCGCCGCCGTCTGGATCGCCGTCGGCGTGCTGCTGCTCAGCGGCGCCTATATGTACGGCCACGCCGACGCCCAGGCCGCGCCACTGGGCTGGCACCTCATGAGCGGCATCGGCGTGCTCATGTTCCTGATCTACGGCCATCTCTACTTCTCCCCCTGGCGTCGCCTGCAGCGCGCCGTGGCGGCGGCCGACTGGCCTGCCGCCGCCGCCCAGGCCGCCAGCATCGCCCGGCTGGTGGGCGTGAACTTCGTGCTGGGCTGGCTGGCCGTGGCCGCCATCACCTTCCTGGTCTGAACCACATGTCCTTCGCCACCCTGCCCCCCCTGCCCTGCTACCTCAACGGGGACTACACCGTGCTGCCCGAGGCCAAGGTCAGCGTCATGGACCGCGGCTTCATCTTCGGCGATGGCATCTACGAGGTGCTGCCGGTCTACGGCCGCTGCCTGTTCCGCTTCGAGCAGCACATGGCCCGGCTGGAGCGCAGCCTGGCCGAGCTGCGCATCCCCAACCCGCACACGCGCGGGCAGTGGTACGCCATCGCCGAGCGTCTGGTGGACAGCTACGCCCGCCAGAGTGGCGAGGACCCCGAGAAGATCGAACAGATGGTCTACCTGCAGGTCACGCGCGGCGTGGCCCTGCGCGACCACGCCATGCTGCCGGGCCTGACGCCCACGGTCTTCGCCATGACCAACGCCATGAAGCCGGCCAGCGAGCAGCAGCGGCGCGAGGGCGTGGCCTGCGTGACGGCCGATGACTTCCGCTGGCAGAAGGCCCACATCAAGAGCACCAGCCTGCTGGGTGCGGTGCTGGCGCGCCAGATCAGCGTGGACGCCGGCGCGACCGAGACCATCCTCTTCCGCGACGGCCAGCTCAGCGAGGGCGCCTCCAGCAACGTCTGGATCGTCAAGGGCGGCGTTCTGATCGGCCCGCCGCGTGACCACCTGGTGCTCGAAGGCATACGCTACGCCCTGCTGGAGGAGATCTGCGCGCTGCAGCACATCCCCTTCGAATTGCGCCGCATCAGCCGCGCCGAGGTGCTGGGCGCCGACGAGGTGCTGCTGAGCTCGGCCACCAAGGAAGTCCTGCCCGTGACGCGCATCGACGGCCAACCCGTGGGCGACGGCCGGCCCGGCACCGTCTACGACCTCCTCTACGCCGGCTACCAGGCCGCCAAGCTGCAGGCGCGCCTGCGCCGCCCCGCCCTATGACCCAGCCCCCCAGCCCCCCGGCCGGCCCCTCGCGCGCCGACTCCCTGATCGAATACCCCTGCCGCTTCCCCATCAAGGTGATGGGCGCCAAGGCCGAGGGCTTCGTCCATGCCGTGACCACGGTGGCGCGCCAGTTCGACCCGGGCTTCGACGCCGCCACCATCGAGCTGCGCGAAAGCAGGGGCGGAAACTACCTGGGCGTGACCATCACCATCACCGCCACCAGCCGCGAACAGCTCGACGAGCTCTACCGCACCCTGTCCACGCATCCGATGGTCAAGGTCGTGTTGTAAAGATGCCTCCCCCAGGCTGCGCTCCCTTCGTTCCCTGCGCCCCCTCCCTCCCGCTACGCGAAAGGGGCGCGCACAGCGGCCTGGCAAAGCCAGTTCCGCGCGTGCCCACGTGCGGGCATCGCCAAGCGCCTTCGGAATACTGAATGAACACACTCCTGCTCGGGCGCGTGGACTATGCGCCGACTTACGCGGCCATGCAGGACTACACGGCCACCCGCACGGCCGATACGCCCGATGCGCTGTGGGTCTGCGAGCATCCGCCCGTGTACACGCAGGGCCTGGCCGGCCAGGCCGGCCATGTGCTGATGCCGGGCGAGATCCCGGTGGTCCAGACCAACCGCGGCGGCCAGGTGACCTACCACGGGCCGGGCCAGGTCGTGGCCTACCCGCTGATCGATCTCAGGCGCGCCGGCTATTTCGTCAAGGAATACGTCTACCGCCTCGAGGAGGCCGTGATCCGCACCCTGGACCATTACGGCATCACGGGCCATCGGGTGGCCGGCGCCCCCGGCATCTACGTGCGGCTGGACGACCCGCGCGGCCACGCCCCCCTGGCCCAGCGCCCGCAGAAGGGCGCGACCGGCAACACACCCGACTTCACCGGCCTGGGCAAGATCGCGGCCCTGGGCATCAAGGTCAGCCGCAACTGCACCTACCACGGTCTGGCGCTCAATGTGGCCATGGACCTGGAACCCTACTTCCGGATCAACCCCTGTGGCTATGCCGGACTGCCGTCCGTGGATCTTTCTACAATCGGAGTTTCCGCGGAATGGGCCGACGTGGCCCACGTGCTGAGCCACAAGCTCCAGAACCATCTCCAGCCCTGACCATGAGCAGCCCCCATACCGTGCGTGACGCGCAAAGCGTCGAGACCTACGATCCCTCCGCCAAGCAGAAGGCCGCCGCCAAGCTCTCGCGCATCCCGGTCAAGGTGGAAGCGGGCGAGATCCTCAAGAAGCCCGACTGGATCCGCGTCAAGGCCGGCTCGCCCAGCACCCGCTTCTACGAGATCAAGGACATCCTGCGCGAGCACAAGCTGCACACGGTCTGCGAGGAAGCCAGCTGCCCCAACATCGGCGAATGCTTCGGCAAGGGCACGGCCACCTTCATGATCATGGGCGACAAGTGCACGCGCCGCTGCCCCTTCTGTGACGTGGGCCATGGCCGCCCGGATCCGCTGGACGCCGATGAGCCAGCGAACTTGGCCAAGACCATCGCCGCGCTCCAGCTCAAGTACGTGGTCATCACCAGCGTGGACCGCGACGACCTGCGCGACGGCGGCGCCGGCCACTTCGTCGACTGCATCCGCCAGACGCGCGAACTCTCGCCCCAGACCCAGATCGAGGTGCTGGTGCCCGACTTCCGCGGCCGCGACGACCGCGCACTCGAGATCCTCAAGGCCGCGCCGCCGGACGTGATGAACCACAACCTGGAGACCGTGCCGCGCCTGTACAAGCAGGCCCGCCCGGGCAGCGACTACCAGTTCTCGCTGAACCTGCTCAAGAAGTTCAAGGCCCTGTTCCCCGATGTGCCGACCAAGAGCGGCCTGATGGTGGGCCTGGGCGAGACCGACGAGGAGATCCTGGACGTGATGCGCGACATGCGCGCCCACGACATCGAGATGCTGACCATCGGCCAGTATCTTGCGCCCTCGAACTCGCACCTGCCGGTCAAGCGCTATGTGCACCCCGACACCTTCAAGATGTTCGAGGCCGAGGCCTACAAGATGGGCTTCACCCACGCCGCCGTAGGCGCCATGGTGCGATCGAGCTACCACGCGGACCAGCAGGCGCACGCCGCCGGCCTGGCGCGCTGAGATCTCTGACCAGTGCGGGTCAGCAGCACCCCTCGCCGCGCGAGGGGTCCGACCCGCCCAGTCTAGAGATGACCCATCACCGAGGCGGGTTCGTCCGCCTCGAGCACCGTGCGCGCCCAGGACTGCAGCTTGCCCGCATCGGCGCGCAGCACCTCCTGCTTGACCGCCAGGATCTGCGCCGGGTGCATGGAGAAGCTGCGCAGGCCCAGCCCCAGCAGCAGTCGGGTCATGGCCACGTCGCCCGCCATCTCGCCGCAGACGCTGACCTC
>JAYNNS010000119.1:6815-8359 GCA_038112835.1 Curvibacter sp.
TGGTGTCGCTCACCAGGCGCAGTACGGCCGGGTGCAGCGGGTCGTAGAGATGCGCCACCGACTCGTCGGCACGGTCGATGGCCAGGGTGTACTGGATCAGGTCGTTGGTACCCAGCGAGAGATAGTCGAAGTGCCGCAGAAAGGTCTTGAGCATCAGGGCCGCGGCCGGAATCTCGATCATGGCGCCCAGCGTCACGCCGCCGAAAGCCACGCCCTCGCGCTGCAGCTCGGCGCGGGCCTGCGCCACCAGGGCCAGGGTCTGGCGGATCTCGCTCAGGTGCGCCAGCATGGGGATGAGCATCTTGACCGGCCCGTGGGCTGCCGCCCGCAGGATGGCACGCAGCTGGGTGAGGAACATGGACGGATCGGCCAGGCTCCAGCGAATGGCGCGCAGGCCCAGCGCGGGATTGAGGTGGTTGCCCTCGACCAGCGTGCCGTCCATGGGCTTGTCGGCGCCGATGTCCACGGTACGGATGGTCACGGGCAGGCCGCCCATGCCCTCGACGGCGCGCCGATAGGCCAGGTACTGCTCCTCCTCGTCGGGCAGGTGGCCGTGCCGGCCCATGAAGAGGAACTCGCTGCGGAACAGACCCACGCCGGCGGCGCCGGCCTTCATGGCCCCCAGCGCGTCCTCCGGCATCTCGATATTGGCCAGCAGCTCGACCTTCTCGCCGTCCAGCGTGACGGCCGGCGTCTTGAGCAGGCGCGCCAGGCGGCTGCGCTCGAGTTCGAGCTGGCGCTGCTTGTACTGGTACTCGGCCAGGATGATGGGCGAGGGATCGACGATGACCACGCCGGCATTGCCGTCGATGATGACCCAGTCGTCCTGGCGCACGAGCTGGCTGGCGGTGCGCGCCCCCACCACAGCGGGGATGTCCATGCTGCGCGCCACGATGGCCGTGTGCGAGGTCTTGCCGCCCACATCGGTGACGAAGCCGGCGAACAGGCCCTGCTTGAACTGCAGCATGTCCGAGGGCGAAATCTCGTGCGCGATCAGCACCAGCGGGGTGTCCGTGTCCTCCAGCTGCAATTCGGCCGCCGCCGTCTTGCGCGCGGCAGCGACGGGCAGGACCGGGCTGGTGGCCTGGCCCTGCATGGCGCGCAGCACCTTCTCCGTGATCTGCTCGAGGTCGGCCTTGCGCTCGCGCAGGTACTCGTCCTCCATCTCGTCGAACTGGCGCGCCACAACCTCGAGCTGGGTGGTCAGCGCCCATTCCGCGTTGTAAAGCCGGTCGCGGATCCAGTGCTTGACACCGCCCACCATCTCCTCGTCCTGCAGCAGCATGAGGTGCACGTCGAGCAGCGCGCGCAGCTCGTGCGGCGCATCCTTGGGGCCGAGCTGCGAGATGGTCTGCTGCAGGCGGTGGATTTCCTCGACCACGGCGTCACGCCCGCGGCGCACCCGGTCGATCTCCTGCGCCACCTGGCCAGGCTCGATGAAGTAGTGCGCCACATCCACCCGGCTGCTGGCCACCAGCACCGCCCGCCCGATGGCGATGCCGCGCGCGACCGCCAGGCCGTGGATGGAAAAGGTCATGCCGGCC
>JAYNNS010000120.1:0-8323 GCA_038112835.1 Curvibacter sp.
GCGCCAGGTTGCCGCCCAGCAGCACCACCGCCGCCGAGCTGGCCGCCAGGCCGATGATCAGCGCCAGCGGCACGCCGAAACCCGGCACGTCGCGCTCGAACAGCAGCAGCGCGCCGGCGATGAAGGCCACCACGCCGCCCACGCCCAGCACGCCGAAGGCCGGCGTCAGCAGCTCGGCGCCCAGCAGGGCCAGCCCGAGCAGGATCAGGCCCAGGCCGGCGTAGTTCACCGGCAGCATCTGCAGCGCATACAGGCCGAGCAGCAGGCAGATGCCCCCGGCCACGCCCGCCACGCCAAAGCCCGGCGAGGAGAACTCGAAGAACAGGCCGTAGATGCCGATCATCATGAGGATCAGCGCGAAGCTCGGGTTGGCGATCACCGACAGCAGGCGCTGGCGCCAGTCGGGCAGCCAGGTCTCGGTGGCCAGGCCGCGGGTGGCCAGCTTCAGGTCGCCCGCGTGCAGGCGCACCGTGCGCCCGTCGATCTGCGCCAGCAGCGCGTCCACGTCGGTGGCCACGACATCGATCACCTTCAGGCGCAGCGCCTCCGCGGCCGTCAGGCTGACCGCCTCGCGCACCGCGCGCTCGGCCCATTCGGCATTGCGCCCGCGCTGCTGGGCCAGCCCGCGGATGAAGGCCGCCGCGTCATGCACCTGCTTGGCCGTCATGGCGTCGGCGGGCGCGGATGGCGGCGCCTCGTCCTTGCCGGCCCCGGGCGGGCGCGGCGGCGCCGGACGCTCGACGCCGGGCATGCCGATGGCCACCGGCGTGGCCGCCCCCAGGGTGGTGGCCGGCGCCATGGCCGCGATGTGGGCCGCATAGAGGATGTAGGTGCCGGCGCTGGCCGCCCGCGCGCCCTCGGGGCCCACGTACACGGCCACCGGCACCGGCGAGGCGAGGATGCCCTGGATGATCTGGCGCATCGCGCTGTCCAGCCCGCCCGGCGTGTCGAGCCGGATCACCACCAGCGGCGCCCCGGACTGGGCCGCACGCGCGAGACCGCGCAGGATGTAGTCGGCGCTGGCGGGACCGATGGCGTCGCGCACCTCCAGCACGGGCACGGTGGCGCTACGCGCCGGCGCGCAGGCCAGCAGCAGCCACAGCAGCAGGCCCCAGAACGGTATCGGCCGCCTGGCGACCCGCCCGGGATGCTTCCTCGGCAATGTGGGGTTCATGGTCCAGCCTCGCTGTCATGAGACCGGACCAATGTAGCACAGGCGCTGTGTCAGGCCCGCCAGTCCACCACGCCGCTCCAGGCGGTGGCCAGCACGATCACGCCGAACACGATGCGGTACCAGGCAAAGCCGTTGAAGCTGTGGGTGGCGATGAAGCGCAGCAGCCAGCGCACGCAGAGCCAGGCGCTGAGGAAGGAAAACAGCAGGCCCACGCCGAACATGGGCAGATCGGCCAGGGACAGCAGCGCGCGCTCCTTGTAGAGGCTGTAGGCCCCGGCGCCGATCAGCGTGGGGATGGCGAGGAAGAAGGAGAAGTCGGTGGCCGCCTTGCGCGACAGGCCCAGCAGCATGGCGCCGATGATGGTCGCGCCGCTGCGGCTGGTGCCCGGGATCATGGCCAGGCACTGCACCAGGCCCACCTTGACCGCATCGCGCCAGCCCATCTGGTCCACGTCGTGGATGCGCGGCGCGGTGTCGGGCCGCGTCTGGCGCTTCTCGGCCCACAGGATGATGAAGCCGCCGATGATGAAGGCCGTGGCCACCACCTCGGCCGTGAACAGATGGGCCTTGATGGCCTTGCCGAACAGCAGGCCCAGCACCACCGCCGGGAAGAAGGCGATCAGCACATTGAGCACGAAACGCTGCGCCTGCCGCTCGCTGGGCAGGGCCACGACGGTGTCGCGGATCTTCTGCCAGTAGACCAGGATCACGGCCAGGATGGCGCCGGTCTGGATGGCGATGTCGAAGACCTTGGCCTTCTCGTCATGAAACCCCAGCAGCGTGCCGGCCAGGATCAGGTGGCCGGTGCTGGAGATGGGCAGGAATTCGGTCAGGCCTTCGACGATGCCCATGAGGGCGGCCTTGATCAGCAGGGTGAGATCCACGGAGACTCCAGAGAAGACGCTGGATTATCGCCGCGCGCCGCGCCGGCCCGCGCCCTGGCGGCCGAGCGGAGCACGCGGCTACTCGTAGCGCAGCGCCTGGATCGGCAGCAGGTGCGAGGCCCGCCGCGCCGGGTAGAAACCGAAGAACACGCCCACCAGGGCCGAGAAGCCCACGGCCAGCGCGATGGCACCGGCCGACATGCTCACGCTCCAGCCCGCCAGCGCGCCCACGCCCCAGGTCGCCACGCCGCCCAGCAGCACGCCGATGGCGCCGCCAAAGAGCGAGAGCGTCACCGCCTCGATCAGGAACTGCGCGAGGATGTCCTGCGGGCGCGCGCCCACGGCCATGCGCAGGCCGATCTCGCGCGTGCGCTCGGTCACGCTGACCAGCATGATGTTCATGATGCCGATGCCGCCGATCAGCAGGCTGATGCCCGCCACGGCGGCGAGCAGCAGGGTCATGATGCGGCTGGCCTCCTCCTGCGCCTGCAGGATCTCGGAGAGGTTGCGCACATTGAAGGTGTCGTCGCCACCCGGCGGCACCTTGAGGCGCTGGCGCAGCAGTTCGCGCACGCTGTCCTCGGCCGCCTTCATGCTCTGGCCCTCGCGCACCTTGACGTGGATGGTCCAGATGCGGCGCACATTGCCGCCCGCATTCCAGATGCGGTTGCGGAAGGTGGACATGGGCACGATGACCACGTCGTCCTGGTCCTGGCCCATGCTGTTCTGGCCCTTGCGCGCCAGCACGCCCACCACGGTGAAGGGCACGCCGCGCACACGGACCACCTGGTCGATCGGGTCCTCGTCGCCGAAGAGCTCGCGCACCACGGTCTGGCCCAGCCAGGCCACCTTGGCCGAGCCCGACTGCTCGGCCGGCTCGAACAGGCGCCCGCTCTCCAGCGACCAGTCGCGCACCTCCAGGTAGTCGTTGCTGGTGCCGAAGATGGTGGTGTTCCAGTTGGCGTTCTGCGCCACGGCCTGGGCCGTGGTGCGCGAGGACGGCGCCACCGCCTGCACCTCCGGGATCTCGATGGCGATGGCCTCGGCGTCCTCCTCGGTGAAGCGCGAGCGCGTCTGCGCTCCCTGGCGCACGCCCGCCGCGCTCAGGCTGCCCGGCACCACCAGCATCACGTTGGAGCCCAGGCCCTTCATCTGCTCCTGCACGCGCTCGGTCGCGCCGTTGCCCACGGCGATCATGGTGATCACCGCGGCCACGCCGATGATGATGCCCAGCATGGTCAGGATGCTGCGCAGCGTGTTGGCGGCCAGCGCGCGCCAGGCCGTGCGCAGGGCGGCGAGCCAGCTCATGGAGCCCCCTCTTTGCTGCGCACTGCGGTGCGAGCGCCTGCTGGCGTCCGGGCGGCGCTCATGCCAGCGCCTCCGCCGGCGCCGTGGCCACGTGCCCCGGCTGGCGCACGTCCTCCACGATCTGGCCGTCGCGGAACACCAGGCGCCGGCGCGCCCAGGTGGCGATGTCGGCCTCGTGCGTGACGATCACCACGGTCATGCCGCGCGCGTTGAGGTCGGCCAGCAGGCGCATGATGTCTTCGCTCGTCTTCGTGTCCAGCGCGCCCGTGGGCTCGTCGGCCAGGATGAGCTGCGGCTGGTTGACCAGCGCGCGCGCGATCGCCACGCGCTGCTGCTGGCCGCCCGAGAGTTCGCTCGGCGTGTGCGCGCTGCGCTCGCCCAGGCCCACGGTCTGCAGCGCGGCCAGCGCGCGCGCGTGGCGCTCGGCGGCCTTCATGCCCGCATAGACCATGGGCAGCTCCACGTTCTCCAGCGCGCTGGTGCGCGGCAGCAGGTTGAACTGCTGGAAGACAAAGCCGATGCGCCGGTTGCGGATCGAGGCCAGCTGCTCGGGCGTCATCGCCTCCACGGCCTCGCCGGCCAGGCGGTAATGCCCCGCGCTCGGCTGGTCCAGGCAGCCCAGGATGTTCATCAACGTGGACTTGCCCGAACCCGAGGCGCCCATGATGGCCACGAAATCGCCCTCGTCGATGTCCACCGACACCCCGCGCAGGGCATGCACCGTGGTGCTGCCCATGGTGTAGGTCTTGACGAGGTCGCGCGCTTGGATCAGAGCCACAGGCAGGCCTTCGCGTTCAGAACATCATGCGCGGTGCGCTGCTGGCGGGCCGCGACGGCGTGGCCGTGCTGCCACCGATCACGCCCGTGATCACGCTCGCGCCTTCCTGCAGTTCGGCCGCCTCGGACGAATTCGGCGCCACGAGGAGCTCGGTCTGTGTACCGTCGGTGATGCCCAGGCGCACATTGAGCGCCTTGGGCTTGCCGTCGGCACCCGACACGTAGAGGCGGCCGCGCGTGACGGTGCGGCCCGCAGACTCGACCTGCAGCTCGGCGTAGCGCTTCTTCTGCTCGGGCGTCAGCACGTCAGCGATGCGCGCGCGGATGTCGGCCGTGATGCGCTCGCGCGCCTTGGTCCGCTCGCCCTCGGGCAGCTCGCGCAGCTGCATGAACCTGGGGCGCGCGCCGGCGTAGATCGCGTCCACCTTCTCGGTCTGCGCGGCATCGAGCTGCAGCTCGCGCACCAGGCGGTTGCGGAATTCGCTCAAGGGGTTGTTGCCGCCGGCCGGCGACGCGACAGGCACGGCCGCGGCCGGCGCGTCCTGCGGTGCGGGGGCGGCGGCGGGCGCGGGCTCCACGCCCGCAATGCGCACGCGCAGCGCCGCATTGGGCACCTTGAGCACGCTCTCGCGCTGGTCCGTCACCACGCGCACATTGGCCGTCATGCCCGGCAGCAGGCGGCCGTCGGTGTTGGAGAAGGTCACCACCGCCACATAGGTCACCACGTTGGAGACATTGAGCGCGGCCTTGCGCACCTGGCTGATCTGGCCTTCGAAGGTGCGGCCGGGGAAGGCGTCCACCGTGAAGCTGGCCTTCTGGCCGGCGCGGATGCGGCCCACGTCGGCCTCGTCGATGCTGGCCTCCACCTGCATGTCGCGCAGGTTGCGCGCGATGATGAAGAGCTCGGGCGCCTGCAGGCTGGCCGCCACGGTCTGCCCCTGCTCGATCGCGCGCTTGATCACGATGCCGTTGACCGGCGAGGTGATGCGCGTGCGTGCCAGGTCCACGCGCGCCTGCGCGAGCGTCGCCTCGCGCTGCACCACATTGGCCTGTGCGCTCTTGACCTGGGCATCGCTCACGCCCAGCTGGGCCTCGGCCGCCTTCACGGCCTCCACGCTGGTGTTGACCAGGGCGTTGGACTTGTCGGCCTCGCTCTGCGCGATGAACTGCTTGCCCACCAGCATCAGGTTGCGCTCGTGGGCGCGGCGCGCCTCGGCCAGGTCGGTCTGGGCGCGCGAGACCTGGGCCTGGGCCGCCACCCGGTTGGCCTGGGCCGTGAGCACCACGGCGCGCGCGGCGTCCACGTCGGCCTGGGCCGAGCGCACGCGGTATTCGAAAGTCTCCGGGTCGATCACGGCCAGCAGCTGGCCGGCCTTGACCTCGGCGTTGAAGTCCACGTACAGGTCCTTGATCTGCCCCGAGACCTGCGTGCCCACCGTCACCTGAGTCA
Source organism: Curvibacter sp. (assembly GCA_038112835.1). Lineage (GTDB taxonomy): Bacteria > Pseudomonadota > Gammaproteobacteria > Burkholderiales > Burkholderiaceae_C > Hylemonella. Next base: position 5,594 of record JAYNNS010000120.1, read on the forward strand.
CCGGGCTCACAGCGCCGCTGGCCGACACGGCGGATTGCAGCGGCCCGCGCTCGACCTTGCCCGTGCGGTACTGCACGTCGGCGGCGCTGCCGCGCTGGCTCCACCACCCGCCCAGGGCTGCGGCCAGCAGCACGGCACCGGCGCCGGCCGCGATGAGTCTGCTTTTCTTCATGAAAAGGATTGTAGGAACATAAAAAACGGCGCTCGGTGAGCGCCGTGTAATGACCGTGTAAAGCATCACGGTCGGCCGCGGGGGAGGTCCGCGGCGGGGAACACTGTATCAGCGACGGTTGCCCATGTGCAAGTCATGGCTACCGCGGCCGCCACCGCGCGGGCCGTGCCGGTCATCGCGGTCATAACGGTCGTGGCCCCGGCCGTGATGCCCGTGGCCGGGGTGGCGGTCATGGTGCTTCCAGTGGCCATGGCCGTGCCCGTAACCCTGGGCGTGGTAGTGGCCCGGGGGCATGTGATAGACCGGGCGCGGGGTCACGTACACCACCTGCGGCGGCACGTAGACACGCGGGGCGTGCACCAGCACGGGGGCCGGCGCATTGCTCACCCCGACATGGATGCCCGGCTGGGACATGGCGATGGACCAGAACACGTCCGAGCCGGCGTGGGCGCTGCCGGCGCCCGTCAGGCCCAGCCCGGCCACCAGGGCCAGGGCTGCGAGGGAGGATTTGGCGTGGGTCGTCATGAAAGGTCTCCTTTGCGGGCTGCCGGAGGGCCGCCCTTTTCCTCTAACGCGCCAGCGCCCACGCCGACGGCAAACCGCCCGTGAAGCCCGTAAGCAGATGTAACAGGGGCGCCCACCCCCTCTATATAGATAGAAAGGGAGCTTCAGCGCGGCCGCAGCCCGGCCGGCAGCCAGGCGCCCAGCCGCGCCTCGATGGCTTTTTCGTGCCGCTGCCACCAGATCCCCAGGGCAATCACGGCCAGCCCCAGGAGAGTGAGCGCAAACGGAAACAGCAGGCTGTCGCGGAACACCCGCCAGGAGAGATAGCCCAGGTAGCCCGCCACCCCCAGGGCCCCGAACACCGTGAACACCCGCCGCCCGATGGCCGCCCCTAGGAAGACCAGGCCCACATTGATCAGCGCGTACAGCGCCTTGCCCCACTCCGTGCCCGAATCCTGCAGGCTCAAGCCCCCCCAGAACATGAGCGCGCCGAAGAGGTAGAGCCAGAAGGCGAAGTCCTGCCGCCACTCGCCCTGGGCCAGCCGGCTGCGCACGTCCACCCACATCGCCACGCAGCAGGTGGCGATGCCGAAGACCAGGGACAGGTCGCGCATGAAGGTGTAGTCGAAGCCGCTGTGCTGCATGAGCATGTGCGCCACGTCCATCCACAGGTACCAGACCGTCACCGCGATGGGCATGACCATGAAGGGCAGGCGGTAGCGCCAGAGCATCACCACGCCCGCGGCCAGCGTGGCGAACTCCAGCGTGAGCCAGCGCCAGTCGATCTGGGCGTGATAGGCCCGGTAGTGGTCCGGCCCGCCCGGTGGCCACAGGCCCAGGCCGCTCTGCAGCGCCCACACCGCCAGCGGCACCAGGCAGACGGCCAGCGCGGCCAGCAGGCCCGCCGGCGTGCGCAGGCCGCGGCGCTGGAGGTGGTCCGCCACCGCCAGGGCGCCCACCAGGTAGCCCAGGGCGATGGCCAGCAGGCCCCAGTCGCCGAAGCGGCTCCAGCCCAGGGTCATGAACAGCGTCATGGCGCCGATGGCCACCAGGCCGCCGAAGTAATAGAACACCTGGGTGAAGGAAAAGCGCGGCCCCGCCAGGTCGGCCTGCCCGGGGCTGGCTGCCTGCGCCGCGGGCACCGCCGCCACCGACCAGCGCGCCCAGAGCTGCCCGGCCTGTTGCGGGCTGATCAGCCCGTCGCGGGCGGCGGCCTGCAGCTCGGCTTCGGTCAGGGTGATGGCATGGCACGGCTCGGACATGGGAGACCTCCTGTGCCAGCCATCGTAGCAAGCCCGCGCCCGGCGCGGCTTGCGGGCGGGGCCGGCGTCTAAAATCGTTCCATGAGCACCCCCGAGAACAAAGAAGCGCCCAAGGCCAGCAACTTCCTGCGCCAGATCATCGAGCACGACCTGGCCGCCGGCACCTACAGCGGCCGCACCTGGGGCCACCAGCCCGGCACCGCCACCGAGCACGCCCAGGCCCCCGGCGCCCAGCCCGACCCGGCGAAAATCCGCACCCGCTTTCCGCCCGAGCCCAACGGCTACCTGCACGTGGGCCACGCCAAGAGCATCTGCCTGAACTTCGGCCTGGCGCGCGACTACGGTGGCGTGTGCCACATGCGCTTCGACGACACCAACCCCGAGAAGGAAGAGCAGGAGTACGTGGACTCCATCACCGACGCGGTGAAATGGCTCGGCTTCTCGTGGGACGCGCACGGCGACAGCCACCTCTACTACGCCAGCAACTACTTCGACTTCATGTACCGCGCCGCCGAGTACCTGATCGAAACCGGCCACGCCTATGTGGACGAGCAGACGCCGGACGAGATGCGCGCCAACCGCGGCGACTTCACCACCCCCGGCAAGGACAGCCCCTTCCGCACGCGCACGCCCGCCGAGAACCTGGCCCGCTTCCGTGAAATGCGCGACGGCAGATTAGCCGACGGCGCCGCCGTGCTGCGCGCCAAGATCAGCATGGCCAGCCCCAACATCAACCTGCGCGACCCGGCCATCTACCGCATCCGCCGCGCCACGCACCACAACACGGGCGAC
>JAYNNS010000121.1:0-8304 GCA_038112835.1 Curvibacter sp.
TGTTGGCGCTCTTGAGCGAGACCACGTTGAAGACGTTCTGCGGGTAGATGTCGTAGATGGCGCGCAGCTTCTCGCCCTTGTCCAGCGCGGCGTAGAAGGAGCCGGGATCGGTGAAGGCCACGTCGGCCTGACCGCTGAGCAGGTTGCGTACCGCGTCCCCGCCGCCGGTGCCCGGCATGTAGACCAGCTCGATGCCGCGCGCGCGGAAGAAGCCCTTGTCCGGCTCGACCAGCAGGTTGGTCACCTCGGAGATCGGCCCGCCCCAGCTGGCCATGGTGATCTTCTCGAGCTTGCCGTCCTGGGCGCCAGCCGTGGGCCCGAGCAGGGCCAGGGTCGCCAGCGCCAGCAGGGCGCGCAGGGTGTGTCGTTTCATGGTGTCGTCCTCAGTTGGAAGTAAAAGAGTAGGCGCTCAGCAAGCTGTGCTCGAGCCACAGCGTGGCCTCGTAGAGCAGCAGGCCGATGGCAGTGATCAGAAGCAGCACGGCGAACATCAGCGGCGTGTCCATCGAGCCCTGGGCGGCGATGATGAGCGCGCCCAGGCCGCGGCTGGCGCCGATGAACTCGCCCACCACGGCCCCCACCAGAGCCAGCACCACGGCCACGCGCAGGCCGGCCAGGATGGCGGGCAGACTGGCCGGCAGCTTGAGCCGCCACAGGGTCTGGGCGCGCGTGGCACCCAGCATGCGAAAGAGCTCCAGGCGCGCGGGGTCCGCCTGCGCGATGCCCGTGAGCGTGTTCTCCAGCAGCGGGAAGAAGCAGATCAGCGCCGTGATCACCACCGTGGGGGTGGTGCCGAAACCGAACCAGACGATGAACAGCGGCAGCAGCGCGAGTTTGGGCACGACCTGGCTGGTCACCACATAGGGCATGAGCACACGGCGCAGCGCGGCCGACTCGCCGAGCAGCACGCCGCCCGCAAACCCCAGCAGCACACCCAGCCCCAGCCCCAGGCCCAGCTCCAGCAGGGTCTGGGCGATGTGCGGCCAGAGGTAGCCCGTGGCCAGGCCGCGAACGAGCGCGGCGCCGACCACGCTGGGCGCGGGCAGGACCAGCGGCGAGAACTTGAAGGCCTGCACGGCCCATTCCCAGGCGAGCAGACAGACGATGAGCAAGACCAGGGCGAGCAGACGCGGGTACTTCATGCGCCCTCCCCGTCCATCGCATGCCGCAACTCGGCACAGAGCGCATTGAAGGCGGCGCTGTAACGCACATCCTGGAAGCGCGGACGCGGCAGCGCCACGCGCACATCGTGGCGGATACGGCCCGCGTCCATCACGGCCACGCGGTCGGCCAGGTACACCGCCTCGGCAATGTCGTGCGTGACGAAGAAGACGGGTGTGCCGCGCTCACGGCGCACCGCGAGCAGCGCGTCCTGCAGCTCCTCGCGCGTGAGGGCATCGAGCGCGGCAAAGGGCTCGTCCATGAGCAGGATGGACGGCCCGGGCAGCAGCGCACGCGCGATCGCCACCCGGCTCTGCTGCCCGCCCGAGAGCTGGCGCGGGCGATGCCGCAGGCGGGCTCCCAGGCCCAGCTGCACCAGCAGCGCCTCGGCGCGCGCCACATCGTCCGCGCCGACCGGGCCTTGCAGGCTCAAGGGCAGCAGTACGTTGTCCCGCACGCTGAGCCAGTCCAGCAGCGTGGGCTGCTGGAACACGAAACCGATCTGCGGCCCGGGTTCGGGCAGGGGCCGGCCCTGCAGCAGCACCGTCCCCTCGTCCGGACGCAGCAGGCCGGCCGCGAGCTTGAGCAGGGTGGTCTTGCCGCAGCCGCTGCGCCCCACCAGGCAATGGAATTCGCCGGGCGCGATGTCCCAGTCCACGCGCTGCACCACGGGCGGCCAGCCGGGAAAGGTGTAGCTCACCTGGCGCATGTCGAGGAAGGGCGCGGCGCTCATCTCAAACCTTCAGTCCCGATACGGCGCGTGCTGCTCGGCTGCGTCCTCGGCCGACTGCTCCAGTTCGACCATGCGCACCAGAACCAGCAGCGAGAAACGCCCGTCGTGGTGCCAGCCGGCCTCGGGCGCCGTCATGCGCCCGAGGGCGCACAGGCGCGTGGCGCCGGCGCGGCCCAGGCCTTCGGCCAGCGCGTGCAATTCGGCCGGCGCGGCGGCGATGCCCACGGTCTGCAGGACCTCGCGCTGCGCGGCCAGCAGGGGCAGGGTCTCGTCCAGCGCGGCCACAGCCTGCACCTGCACCGTGCGGTTGAGCGCGCAGGGCTGCAGCGCAGCCGCGGTGTCAGCATAGGCCACGGCCCAGGGGGTGCCGGCGTCGCCCAGCAGCTCGACCGAGGCGCTGGCATGGGCCTGCAATTCCTGCCCCTGGCGCCAGGCCGCCACGCTGGCCGCTTCCTCCAGCGTCAGGGCCCGGCGCGCGAACTCGCGCGGCGTGACGCGGCCACCGCGCGCCACATAGAAGGTGTGCGGCGAATAGCAGCCCTGCTGCTCGTAGCGCACCACGTCCAGCGCGGCCGCACGCGCCACGGCCGGCAGGCGCTGCGCGTCCAGCGCGGAGGCCGACACCAGGCCCACACTGAGCTTGTGGCCGTGCGGCAGGAAGCGCGTGGTCACGGGCAGCTGCTGGCGCAGCGCGGCCAGCGTCTCGTTGCCGCCATAGGCGAGCACCACATCGGCCTCGGCGAACAGCGCGCGCTCGCTGGCCGTGTCGCCGCCCTTGAACCAGACGATGGCCAGCGCATCGGCCAGGCGCGGCTCCACCTCGGCCAGCAGGCGCGCGAACAGCGGGGCGAACAGCGGCTCGGCACTGGCCACCTTGCCGACGGCCGGCGACTTGACGAGCAGGCCGCAGACCAGGCTCCACAGCGGCAGGCCCGGCACATTGCCGGCCCAGACGTGCACCAGCAGCTCGGGGCCGAGCGCGCGCGCCATGCCGCCCTTGGGGCGCGGCTGGAATTCGTCGAGCAGCTTGGGGTTGGCGAAGTCCTCGGCCACGAAACGCTGCAGCTGCGGCGCGCGGAAGGTCTTGAGATAGGCGTTGAGCCCCAGACGCACCATCTCGGCGTCGAAGCCGGAAATGCGCGGCAGCAGCAGCTCCAGCTCCAGGCGATAGGGATCGGCCGGGTTCAGCAGACGCTCGATGGCGCGGTCGATGGCCGCGATGATCTGCGCCAGGGGCATGGCCTTGAGCTGGGCGCCACCCTGGCTGCGCACGTGGGAGGCCAGGGCGGCAAGTTGCGCCGGCGTCAGCTGCGGCACGACCACATCGACGTGCTGCGCGCCCTCGCCGAAGCCCAGCGTGTGCCACGGCACGTCCGCGTCCCGCAGCCCAGGCAGATACGCAGCGCGGATCTTCATGCGCACGCCCCCAGCAGCGCACAGCGCGCGGCGCGACACGTCTGGCGAGGGGCCCGGCGGCTCATCGCGCCGCCCTCAGGAATTCGTCGACAGCCAGCGAGCAGCCCTTGGCCTGCGCGCCCTGGGCCCGGCCCAGCAGCAGGAAGCCGCCGTCCACCTGCATCCCCACGTCCTCGGTCAGGATGGTCGTGACCGCGTTGTAGTTGCCCAGGTCGGTGTGCGCGAGGATGCCGCGTTCGCCCGCGGGCATCTCCTGCCCCGTGAGCGGATCCAGCACACGGCTGCGGATCCAGTGCGGGCCCGACTTGACGGCCGGCAGCGTGGCATTGCCCGCGTCGTAGAACTGCGTGCTCAGCTCCGTCATGCCGTACATATTGATGCAGGCGCTGCGCGGCACGCCGAAGGTGGCCGCGAGGGTGTCATAGAACTCGTCCATGTCCATCTCGCGCGACTGCCCCTTGAAGCCGCCGGTGTCGAGCAGGCGGCTGCCTGCGGGCAGGGCAAAGCGCAGGCCGCGCGCGCGCAGTGCGTCCATCAGGTGCACGAAGCTGTAGCTGGCGCCCAGCAGGGCAAAGGGCTGGTCGCTCTTGTGCACCTGCTCCAGCGTGGCGCACAGCGCGTCGAGCTGCAGGCCTGTGCTGTCCAGGTAGTAGCGGCTGTCGGGCGTGCCGAATTGATGCAGGGCCAGCGCCAGGTAATGCGCCAGCGAGGAATTGGGCATGAGCTGCTCGTCCGGGAACAGGATGCCCATGCGCATGTTCTCGCGCCCGGCCATGAAGCGTGCGCGGAAATTGCGCGTCATCGACAGGTCGTAGACCGCAAGGTCCGGATGCCAGTGCCGGCCCTTGACATCGCCGCGCGTGGTGCCGCTGGTCTGGAAGACACGCGCGCATTGTTCGGTGGGCACGCAGCTCAGCGTCAGGTCCTTGAAGCCGTTGATGGGCACGGCCGGAATGTCGCGCCAGCTTTTCACGGTGCGCGGCGTGCGGCCGCGCTGCTGGCAGAACTTCTGGAAGGCGGGGTTGTGCTGGAACTGGTGGGCAAAGAGGCGCAGGGCCAGGGCGTTGAACTCCGCCTCGGTCGTGTCGTCGCGCGCGATGAAGGCCAGCAGCTCCGGCACCAGCCCGGCTGCCTGCTGCGACGACGATGGATGGAATGCCTCTGCCACGACGACCTTTCTGTAGTGCCACGCACATGTGCTCCGAAAGGTGTGGCAGGACGGGGGCCTGCGGACAGCTCTTCTTACGTCGGCATGATCCGAGTCAAGTTCACGGGTTCGGTATCGGGATCGGATCCCACCATCTCAGCCTCCCGCTTGCGCGGACGACACCCCGGAGCAGGAGCGATTCTAAGCCAAGCACGCCGGCCGCCCCCGGGCGCCGGCGGATGGCCGGCATCAGGCCGGTTGATGCATCGCCGGCCTGCGCCATGCCCCGATCCGGTGCCTGCGCGCGAGATCCGCCCGGGACACCCGGAGTTGCTGGACAATCCCGAGGACATGAATTCCGGACTGAACTTCCTCGTCGCCGCCCGCCAGTGCGAGATCAGCGAACTCGAAACCCTGGCACTCACCAGTGAACTGGTGGGCGTGATCGGCCGGCTCGTGCACGCGCTGCAGCGCGAGCGCGGCATCTCCAACGTCTACCTGGCCTCGCGTGGCGTACGCTTCGCCGACGCGCTGCAGCAGCAGGTGGCCGAATGCGAGGCCGTGCAGGCCCAGGTGCTGACCCGGCTCGACGCGCTCGACACCGATGCGCGCCGCGTGCGCAACGGTGCGCGCCTGTTCAGCCGCATCGCCTTCGTGCTGCATGCGCTCGAGGGCCTGCCCGCACTGCGGGGGCGCGTCACCCGCCAGACCGTCCCCGCCGACGAGGCCACCGCCACTTACACGCGCCTGATCGCCGGCCTGCTCAACGTGGTGTTCGAAGCCGCCGACAGCGCCACCGATCCCAAGATCTCGCGCGCCCTGGTGGCGCTGTTCCATTTCCTGCAGGGCAAGGAATACGCGGGCCAGGAGCGCGCCTTCGGCGGCGCGGCCTATGCCTCGGGCCGGATCGACGCGGCGCAGCACCTGCAGTGGCAGCACCTGATCGAAGCCCAGGAGGCCTGCCTGCAGGTCTTCACCGATTTTTCCGACGAGGCCGTGCGCAGCGCCTGGCATGCTCACCTGCCGGCCGAGGCCCTGCTGGTGCAGGAGCGCCTGCGCCGCGTGGCCGCCGCGGCCAGCACCGGCGGCACCCTGGACCCGAACGCCAGCGCCGCCTGGTACGAGGCCTGCACCCAGCGCATCGACGCCATGAAGAGCTTCGAGGACCAGCTGGCGGCCAACCTGCGCCTGCTGTGCGACGAGCGCATCGCGCAGGCCCATGCCGACCTGCGCGACCAGCAGGCCATCCTGAATGCACTGCAGCGCCAGGCCGAGCAACCCGGCAACGAGCCGCCGGCCCTGCTGGGCCCGCACCTGGAGCGCTCCATCCTGGGCATGGTGCAGGAGCAGTCGCGCCGCCTGCAGACCATGAGCGACGAGCTCGAGACCGCGCGCGCCGCGCTCAATGAACGCAAGGTGATCGAACGCGCCAAGGGCCTGCTCATGGCCTCGCGCCAGCTCAGCGAGGACGAGGCCTACAAGATGCTGCGCCAGACCGCGATGAACCAGGGCCGGCGCCTGGTGGACGTGGCCAAGACCGTGCTGGCCATGTCCGACTATCTCTAGGGCCTGCACGCGCACCTCATGGTGCGACGCACAAAAAAAGTGCCTCACGGCTCTCTCTGGCGGCCGACGCCACGCCCCGGAGTTCATCTCAAGTTATTGATTCTCAAAGACTTTATCCCCTTTCCCGGGACCATGAGCGACGGCTGGCACGGTACCTGCTTCTAGCCTTGCAAGCCGGGCCAATGGCGGCCTGGCCCAGGTCTCTTCGAGACGTTTCTGGACAACGGCGTCCATTCCCTGCCACCCGGATGGGCGGCGGTGGAATGGGTGCCGTTTTTTGTTTGTGCTTCGCCCGCAACTGGAGTTCATCATGCAAGACCCCGTGATCGCCAACGCCGCCGGTCCGACCCGCCGCACCGTCCTTCAGGCCGCCGCTGTCGGCGCCGTGGGCCTGACACCCGCCCTGCGTGCCGCCGTGTACGCCGCGGGCTCCGATGCCCCCGAGAAGAAGGAAGTCAGGATCGGCTTCATTCCGCTGACCGACTGCGCCAGCGTGGTCATGGCCTCGGTGCTGGGCATCGACCAGAAATACGGGGTCAAGATCATCCCCACCAAGGAAGCCAGCTGGGCCGGCGTACGCGACAAGCTGGTCAACGGCGAGCTCGACATGGCCCACGTGCTCTGGGGCCTGATCTACGGCGTGCACCTGGGTGTCTCCGGCCCCAAGAAGGACATGGCCATCCTGATGAACCTGAACCACAACGGGCAGGCCATCACCCTGTCCAAGAAACTGGCCGACAAGGGCGCGGTGAACGCGGCCAGCCTGGCCAAGCTCATGGCCACGGAGAAGCGCGAATACACCTTTGCCCAGACCTTCCCCACCGGCACGCACGCCATGTGGCTGTACTACTGGCTGGCCTCGGCGGGCATCAACCCCATGAAGGACGCCAAGGTCATCACCGTGCCGCCGCCCCAGATGGTGGCGAACATGCGCGTGGGCAATATGGATGGCTACTGCGTGGGCGAGCCCTGGAACCACCGCGCCATCATCGACGGCATCGGCGTCACCGCCGCCACCACGCAGGAGATCTGGAAGGACCACCCCGAGAAGGCCCTGGGCACCACGGCCGAGTTCGTGCAGAAGTACCCCAACACGGCGCGCGCCGTCACGGCCGCCATCATCGAAGCCGGCAAGTGGATCGACGCCGGCCTGCAGAACAAGCTCAAGATGGCCGAGACCGTGGCCGACAAGAGCTACGTCAACACCAGCGTGGACGCGATCAACCAGCGCATCCTGGGACGCTACCAGGACGGCATGGGCAAGACCTGGGACGACCCGGACCACATGAAGTTCTACAACGAGGGCGCGGTGACCTTTCCCTACCTCTCCGACGGCATGTGGTTCCTGACGCAGCACAAGCGCTGGGGCCTGCTCAAGGAGCACCCGGACTACCTGGCCGTGGCCCGGCAGATCAACCGCATCGACCTCTACAAGCAGGCCGCCACGGCCGCCAAGGCCCCGCTGCCCAAGCGTGACTTGCGCAGCAGCAAGATGATCGACGGCGTGGTCTGGGACGGCAAGGACCCGAAGAAGTACGCCGACAGCTTCAAGATCAAGGCCTGAAGGCCATCGCAAGGAACCCATCATGGTCAGCGCCGTCTTCCATCCGCCCACCGGCCTCAGCACCGAGTCCCAACCCGCGCCCGAGCGCAAGCCGGCCGCGACCCTCGCAGCACCGACGCCGGCCACCAAGGCCCCCGGCTACGACTGGCGCGGCCTGTGGCTGCGCGTCATCCCGCCCGTGCTGGGCCTGGCCCTGCTGGTCGGCCTGTGGGCCTTGATCGCCTCCACCAGCGGCAGCAGCATCCCCAGCCCGGGCGAAACCTGGCAACAGGCAGTCCAGGTCTTCAGCGACCCTTTCTACCGCAAGGGCCCGAACGACCAGGGCGTGGGCTGGAACGTGCTGATGTCGCTGCAGCGCGTGGCCCTGGGCTTCGGCCTGGCGGCGCTGGTGGGCATCCCCGCGGGCTTCATGATCGGGCGCTTCACCTTCCTGAGCCGCATGTTCAACCCGCTGATCAGCCTGCTGCGCCCGGTCTCGCCGCTGGCCTGGCTGCCCATCGGCCTGCTGGTCTTCAAGGGCGCCAACCCGGCGGCCATCTGGACCATCTTCATCTGCTCGATCTGGCCCATGATCATCAACACCGCGGTGGGCGTGCAGCGCGTGCCGCAGGACTACATGAACGTGGCGCGGGTACTGCAACTGTCCGAATGGAAGATCGTCACCAAGATCCTCTTCCCCGCGGTGCTGCCCTATATGCTGACCGGCGTGCGCCTGGC
>JAYNNS010000122.1:0-2492 GCA_038112835.1 Curvibacter sp.
TCATCAGCTTCGTCCTTGTCGCTGATGGGCTGAGGATGTGTTAACAGGCCCTAGTCCTTTCTGGGCGGACGCAGCGAGCGGTAGGCCGGCCGTGCCAGGCAGGCATGCAGCCAGGTGTTGACCAGAGGAAAGGCCTCCATCAGCTCTCGCGTGGCGCGCACCCAGAGCAGCACGCTGGCCACGCAGAGGTCGGCCACCGTGAAGCGTTCGGCCGCCAGGTGTGACTGCCCGTGCGCCTGTTGCGCCGCCAGATGTTTCTCGAGCACGCGCAGGGGCACATGCAGGCGCTGCTCGGCCTTGTCGGCCAGCTCGGGCTTGCGCTCCTCGGGCGCCATGGCGAAGCGGTGCATGAGCACGGTCAGTGCGTCCTTCTCCACCTCGGTCATGACCCAGAAAGACCAGCGCAGGGCCTCGGCATCCTCGCGCGGCGTGGCCGGGGTGATGCTGCGGCCGTCGGCCGTGCCGTGGTGGCGCGCGATGTAGAGCGCACAGGCCATGCTCTCCCACAGCACGACATCGCCCTCGGGCCGGTGGTCGACGACGACCGGGATGCGCCCGTTGGGGTTGAGCGCCAGGAAATCCGGTGCGCGCGTGCCGCCGGCACGGTAGTCGGTCTGCACATGCTCGTAAGCCAGGCCGAGTTCGGCGGCCGCCCACAAAGGACGCAGCGCGCGCGAGGCCTGGATGCCGTAGATGGTCAATGCCATGAAGTCTCCTGTTGAGGGCCTGTTCACCCTATGTTCTTGAGTGCGAACGGGGCCGTGACAGACGGCATTGTGCCCAAGACACCGGGCCACCCTGTCGCGGCGGGCTCAGTCCGGTTCGTGCGCGCGGATGAAGGCCAGCACCGCATCGAGCTGGTCCGGCACGTTGAGCGCCGGGGCGTGGCCGCAGCCCGGAACCTCGATCACCTGCAGACGTCCTGCACGTCCCGGCCCGCAATCCCGCATGCGGACCACGGTCTCGGGCAACACCAGGTCGGACTCGGCGCCGCGCAACAGCAGCACGGGCTGCGTGAGGCGCTCGTAGTGCTCCCAGAGCAGATAGTCGTCCGGGTGGTTGACGAACTGCTGCACCATGGCCGGGTCATAGTGCGGCGTCACACGGCCGTCGGGCAGGCGCCGCGTCGAGGTCTCGGCCAGGCGGCGCCACTGCGCGTCGCTGAGCCAGCCGAAGGGCTGGTAGGCCTGGCGGAAGAAGGCCTCGAGCTCGCTCATGGTGGCGAAGGCCGGCGGATGGCCCGCATAGGCACGGATGCGCGCGATGGCCGCATCGGCCAGCTGCGGCGCGTTGTCGTTGAGCACCAGGCTGCGGATACGACCCTGCAGCTGGGGCTGCAGCAGACCGGCCGCACAGACCGTGCCGATGGCCCCGCCCATGGAGGTGCCCACCCAGTGGGCCGACGCGATGCCCAGCTGCTCGAAGAGATCGGCGGCGATGCGCGCGTAAAAGGCCAGGCAGTACTCCTGCTCGGGCTGCGGGCTCCACTGGCTGTAGCCACGGCCCAGGGTGTCGGGGCAGATCACGCGGTAGCCGTGGGCCGCCAGATGCGCACCCAGCTCGTCCATGTCGCGCCCCGTGCGGGCCAGGCCATGCCAAGCCATCACCGTACGCGCGTGGCCTGCGCCCCACACGGTGCAATGGATTTCCCGCCCGGCGCAGGACAGGTAATGCGAGTCGGGACTCACGGGGCACCTCCGGCCTTCGATGGGCGTGCCGCCGCGGCGCGCAGGCGCCCCACCACGCCGGTGGGGAAGTAGTAGACCGACAGGACGAACAGCAGACCGAGCCAGAGCAGCCAGCGGTCCGGCGAGAGCAGCGCGGACAGCAGCGGCAGACCGGCTGCGGCCTCATGCCCCAAGCGCAGCAGGTCCTGCAGATAGCTTTGCGCCACCACGAAGAGCACGGCGCCGATGGCCGAGCCGTAGACCGTGCCCATGCCGCCGATGACCACGATGAGCAGCACGTCCATCATGATCTCGAAGGACAGCGAGGTATCGGGCCCGTTGTAGCGCAGCCAGACGGCCAGCATGGCACCGGCCAGGCAGGCAAACAGCGCCGAGATCACGCTGGAGAGCGTGCGGTAGACCACCACGCGATAGCCCAGGGCCTCGGCGCGGAACTCGTTCTCGCGGATGGCCTGCAGCACGCGGCCGAAGGGCGAGTTGACGATGCGCAGCAGCGCCAGCACCAGCGCCACAGCCGTGACGAAGAGCAGGTAGTAGCAGATCAGCCGCCCGTCGATGCTCACGCCCAGGAAGGGGTCGTCAAACGGCTCGAAGCTGGGCGACAGGAACTCGGGCACCTTGAAGGTCAGGCCGTCCTCGCCGCCGGTTTGCGGAATCTGCACGCACAGGAAATAGACCAGCTGCGCCAGCGCCAGGGTGATCATGGTGAAGTAGATGCCGGAGCGGCGGATCGACACATAGCCCATCACCAGCCCCATCAGCGCGCCCACCGCCAGGCCGGCGAGCAGCGCCAGCTCCGGGGAC
>JAYNNS010000122.1:2502-8302 GCA_038112835.1 Curvibacter sp.
GAACTCGTTCTCGCGGATGGCCTGCAGGACCCGGCCGAAGGGCGAGTTGACGATGCGCAGCAGGGCCAGCAGCAGGACCAGCGCCACCGCGAACAGCAGGTAGTAACTGAGGAACTTGCCGTCGATCATCACGCCCAGCACGGGCTCCTCGAACAGCTCGAAGCTCGGTTGCAGCACGGCCGGCAGCTTGAAGCTCAGGCCGTCCTCGCCACCCGTGAAGTCCGAGAGCTGCGAAGCCAGGGTCTGGAAGGCCGCGGCCACGGCCAGCGTGATCATGGCAAAGAAGATGGCGCGCACGCGCAGCGAAAAGAGACCGATGACCAAGGCCAGCACCAGCGTAAGCGCCAGGGCGAGCCCGAGGCCCGTGGCCAGCGCGCTCCAGCTGGCGCCCAGGCGCGTGCTGGCGATGGCGATGCCGTAGGCACCGATGCCGAAGAACATGGTGTGGGCGAAGCTCACGATGCCCGTGTAGCCCAGCAGCAGGTCGAAGCTGGCGACCAGCACGATGAAGATCAGCACCTTGGCGGCGACGTTGAGCGCCTTGACGCCAGGCACGATGAAGGGTGCGATGGCCAATGCGATCAGGATGGCCAGCAGGATCAGCGCCAGGATGCGGCTGCGCGGCAGGTCGTTGGAAATGAGGCGGGTCAGCATGGTCGGGGCCTCAGCGGTTCGCCACGGGGTAGACGCCCTGCGGACGCCAGAGCAGGATGGCGACCATGAGCGCGATGTTGGAGAACAGCGCCACCTTGGGCACCAGGAAGCCGGTGTAGTTGGCCATGAGGCCGACCAGCAGCGCGCCGATCAGCGCGCCCGTGGTGGAGCCCAGGCCGCCGATGATGATGACGATGAAGATCAGCACATTGACCTGCGCGCCCATCTGCGGGATCACGTTCTGCTGGTACAGGCCCCACATCACGCCGCCCAGGCCGGCCAGCGCGCTGCCCATGACGAACACCCCCACGAAGAGACGGCGGATGCGGTAGCCCAGGGCCTCGACCATCTCGCGGTCCTGCACGCCGGCGCGGATCAGCAGGCCGATCTTGGTGCGCGAGAGTGTCCAAGCCTGGGCCGCGAACACGGCCAGGCCCACGACCACGGCGATCAGGCGGTATTTCTCGATCGAAGCGTCGCCCAGCAGCACGGCGCCACGCATGCCCTCGGGCAGGGGCAGCGCAATCTGCAGCGGACCCCAGATGACCTTGATCAGCTCTTCGCCGATGATCATGCCGCCCATGGTGATGAGGATCTGCTTGAGGTGCTGGCCGTAGACGGGCCGCACGATGTAGCGCTCGAAGGCCAGGCCCAGCGCGCCGGCCACGAGCATGGCCACCACCATGGCAGGCAGCACGGCGACGAGGTTGCGCCACAACTCCTGCGAGCCGGTCCAGTCGCCCATGGCGCCCAGCACGCTGGTGGCCACGAAGGCACCGAGCGCGATGAAGACGCCGTGGCCGAAGTTGAGCACGTCCATCAGGCCGAAGACCAGGGTCAGGCCCGAGGCGATGATGAAGATGATCATGCCCATGGCCAGGCCTGCGATGGTCAGCGTGAGCCAGGTGGAACCCGAGCCGATCAGGGGCAGTGCGGCCAGGGCCAGCACGGGCACCAGCAGCAGGGGCTTGACGTCGAAATCCTTGTTCATCATGCCCCCACGCTTGTCACGCTGTGTACTGCGCTGCCCCCCGAGGGGGCGCTCGCGCCTTGGGACGGCCCTGCGGCGCTCATAGCGCCAGCCCCAGCAGCGACTGCTGCAGTTCCTCGTCGCCCGCCAGGGCCTGCATGCTGCCGGCGTGGACCACGCGACCGTTGTCCATCACGGCCACGCTGTCGCCCAGGCGCTTGGCGAAATTCCGGTTCTGCTCGACGAGCAGGATGGTCACGCCGCTGGCCTTGAGCTGCTGGAAGGCGGAGATCATGTTGTCCACCATCACGGGCGCCAGGCCCTTGCTGGGCTCGTCCACGATGAGCAGGCGGCGCGGCTCGACGATGGCGCGCGAGACCGCCAGCATCTGCTTCTGCCCGCCCGAGAGCTTGCCCGCGGGGTGGTTCCAGAACTTCTCCACGGCGGGGAAGAGCTGGAAGATCCACTGCAGACGCGCCTCGTCCATCTCGCTGGCGCGCCGTGCGCCCCGCGCCGCCAGCAGCATGTTCTCCCTGACCGTGAGGTCGGCGAAGATGCCCATGTTCTCGGGCACGTAGGCGATGTCCAGCGCCGCGATCGCGGGCGTGGGCAAGGCCGTGATGTCCTGGCCGTCAAAGGTGATGCGGCCTTGCGACGCGCGCCACAGGCCCATGATGGTGCGCAGCGTCGTGGTCTTGCCCGCGCCATTGCGGCCCAGCAGCAGGGTGAGCTGGCCGCGCGGCACGGCCAGGTCCACGCCGTGCAGGATATGGTACGCCCCGATGTGCGTGTGCACGCCTTCGAGGGTGAGCAGCTGATCGCTCATGCGGGCTCCTTGCTCACACCCAGGTAAGCCTCCTGGACCACGGGGGATGCGATCACCTCCGCAGGTTCGCCGTCGGCCACGAGCGTGCCGTTGTGCAGCACGATGATGCGGTCGGCCAGTTCGCGCACCACGTCCATCTTGTGCTCCACGAGCAGGATGGTCTTGGTCTTGTCCTGTTTGAGCTGGCGGATGAGGTTGAGGATGACCGGCGCCTCGTCGTGGCTCATGCCGGCCGTGGGTTCGTCGAACATATAGACCTGCGCGTCGAGTGCCATGAGCAGCGCCACCTCGAGCTTGCGCTGGTCGCCGTGCGGCAAGCTGGCCACGGGCAGGTCCTGCTGCGCGGCCATGGCCACGGAGGCGAGGATCTCGTGCGCGCGCTCGGTCAGGCGTGCGTGGTCGCTCCAGATGCTCCAGAGGTTGAGACCGCGGCGGTGCGGGCCCTCGAGTGCGGCCTGAACGGCCAGGCGCACGTTCTCGAGCACGCTGAGGTTGGGAAAGAGATTGGTCAGCTGGAAAGCCCGGCCCAGGCCCGTGCGCGTGCGCGCCGAGGCCGGCAGGGCCGAAAGGTCGCGCCCGCCCAGCAGCACCTGCCCTGCGCTCGCGGGCAGCTGCCCCGAGATCAGGTTGAAATAGGTGGTCTTGCCGGCGCCGTTGGGGCCGACGATGGCCGTGAGTGTGCCCGGCTCGAAGCGGCACGAGACGGCGTTGACCGCCACGTGGCCGCCGAAGCGGACCGTGAGATTTCTGGTTTCCAGCATGAAGTCGTGCGCCGGTTGCGCACTCCGGTTGAGCTGCAGTTGTCCGGCGTGGAGCGAGGCAGACCCCACTCGGCGCCGGACAGTCATCAACGGGTATTACGGATCGGGATGTTCATTTCCTCGGCCTTGATCTCGCGCACGAGTTCAGGCACGCCCCAGTTGAACGCCGGGTCCACCTTGATCCTGAAGTGGTACATGCTCTGCATGGCCTGGTGGTCTTCCTTGCGGAAGGTCATCTTGCCCTTGGGCGTGTCGAAGCTCATGCCTTCCATGGTCTTGATCAGCGTGTTGGTGTTCGTGTCGCCGTTGGTCTTCTTGAGCGCCGTCACGACGGCCATGGCCGCGCTGAAACCGCCGGCCGTGAAGAAGTCCGGCGGGGTCTTGAATTCCTTGTAGTGCTGGGCCACCAGCGCCTCGTTGACGGGGTTCTTCGGGATGCCGAAGTAGTAGTAGGCCGCGCCTTCCATGCCCGGGAACTGCTTGTAGGCCGTCATCGCCGGCAGGATGTTGCCGCCCGTGGCGATCTCGATGCCGTGGCGCTTGAGGTCCATGTCGGCGATCTTGAAGGGGTTGCCGCCGGCCCAGATGATGAAGATCACCTTGCGGCCCGGCAGGCCCTTGAGCTTGTCGATCATGCGCTGGCCGCCGGCGGTGAAGTCGGTGGTGGCCGGGGGCAGGTATTCCTCGTGCACGAGCTTGGCCTTCTTGAGCGCCTCCTTGAAGGCCTTGACGCCGTCCTTGCCGAAGGCCGAATCCTGCGCCATGGTGACGATGCTCACGCCTTCCTTGTCCAGCGCCACGGCGTTGGCGATGGCGTCCTGGCTGCTGTTGCGGCCGGTGCGGAAGATGTACTTGTTCCACTTGTCGCCGGTGATGGAGTCGGCCACGGCCGGCTCGACCAGCAGGATCTTCTTGTATTCCTCGGCCACGGGCAGCATGGCCAGGGCCACGGGCGAGGCCGTGGGGCCGACGGCCAGGTCCACCTTGTCGTCGCCGTAGGCGGCAGCCAGCAGGCTCTTGCCCAGGTCGGGCTTGCCCTGGTCGTCCTTCTCGATCACGACGATCTTCCGGCCGGCGACTTCCATCGTGCCCCCGGTGGCGTAGTTCAGGCCCATCATCAGGCCGGTCTGCGTCTGCTTACCGTACGCTTCAAGCGGGCCGGTCTTGCTGTAGATGTGGGCGATACGGATTTCCTTGCCCTGCGCCAGGGCGGCGCCCGAGAGGGCCACGGCAGCCAGGGTGGCGCCGCTCAGGCAGGCACGCGCGATCCAATGACGTCTTTGCATACAGGTCTCCTCATGAGCATAGTTGTGCACTGCTTTTGCAGGGAACGTGCCAGTCTGCAAGTCCTTGATTTCATTGAGAATCAACCTGCAGGCAAAGAGCAAAAGACTGATTTTCAGACAATCATATGTCCAATTAAAAGACACATGATTGAAAATCAAACAGTCAGGTCCATCGACTCCGCCAGGCGCTCGTAGAGCGTGGCACGCGAAATCCCCAGCATCTTCGCCGCCGCCACCTTGTTGCCCCCGCAGGCCTGCAGGGCGGCGGCGATGGCCCGGCGCTCCAGCGCAGCCACCTGCTCCGCCAGCGGGCGCAGCGGATCCCCCGCCTCTGCCGCGGCAGGCGCCGTCGGCAGCGGTGCCTCCAGCTGTTCGATCCCGGTCTCGCGCAAGACCCGGGCAATCCGCGCCCCATCGATGCGGCTGCTGTCGCCCAGCAGGCTGGCCTGCTCCAGCACATTGCGCAGCTCGCGCACATTGCCGCGCCAGCGCTGCGCGGCCAGCAGGTCCAGCGCATCGGCCGTGTACTCGGGCTGCGGCAGGCCGCTGCGCTGGGCCAGCTCCTCCCCCAGGGCCTCGACCAGGGCCGGGATATCGGCGCGGCGCTCGCGCAGCGGCGGCACACGGATGGGCAGCACGTTGAGGCGGTAGTAGAGGTCTTCGCGAAAGCGCCCCTCGCGCACCAGCTGCCCGAGGTCGCGCGAGGTGGCGGCGATGACCTTGGCCTCGAAACGCAGCAGGCGGTTCGAGCCCAGGGGCTCGAACTCGCCCTCCTGCAGCGCGCGCAGCAGCTTGGCCTGCAGGCCCGGCGGCATGTCGCCGATCTCGTCGAGAAAGAGCGTGCCGCCGTCGGCCAGCTTGAGCTTGCCGTCGCGGCCCTTGCGGTCCGCGCCCGTGTAGGCGCCGGGGGCCACGCCGAAGAACTCGGCCTCCAGCAGGGTGTCGGGCACCGCCGCGATGTTGACCGTGACGAAGGGACCGCTGGCACGAGCCGACACGGCGTGGATGGCGTGCGCCAGCAGCTCCTTGCCCGTGCCGGTCTCGCCCAGCAGCAGCACGGGGCTGGCCGACTGCGCCGCCCGCCGCGCCAGACGCTTGACCTCGACCACGGCCGGGCTCGCCCCGACGAAGCTGCCGAAGGTGTACTTGGCCCGGCGCGGACCGCTGCGCTGGCTGGCCAGCTCGCGCCGCGCGTCGTCCAGCTCACGTTGGAGGGCCGCGAACTTGGTGATCAGTGGCTGCAGATTGGTCTCGGGATGATCGAAGAGCACGATGCCCAGCGCGCCGATGACCTCGCCCGAGC
>JAYNNS010000123.1:0-3720 GCA_038112835.1 Curvibacter sp.
GCGTCATCCTGTTCGCCCGCGCCGGTGCGCGCCTGATCGCACGCCCCCTGGGCGAGCTGGCCGGCGCGGCGGAGGAGATCGCCACCTCGGGCCGACCGGCCGGCCAGCTGCCCGTGCGCAGCCACGACGAATTCGGCCGGCTTTCGGTCGCCTTCAACACCATGGTGGAACGGCTGCAGGCGTCGTACGGCGACCTGGAGCGCCGCGTGGTCGAGCGCACCCGGGAAGTCGAACGCACGGGCCAGCTCCTGCGCGAGGCGGTGCAGAGCATCGCCGTGGGCTTTTCCATCTACGACCCGCAGGACCGGCTGGTCATGTGCAACGAGGCCTACCAGCGCATCCACGGCCTGGGGCCGAATGTGATCCAGCCCGGGGTCAGCTTCGAGAGCATCGTGCGCCGGGGCTGCGAGCTCGGCCTGTACCGGCAGGCGAGCGGCCCGCTGGACGTGTGGGTGGCCGAACGCGTGGTGCAGCACCGGCTGGCGCGCGGGATCGCCGTGGAGGAACAACTGGCGGACGGACGCTGGGTGCTCGTGGTCGAGCATCGCACGCCCAGCGGCTACATCGTCGGCAATGTGATCGACATCACGGAGCAGCATGCCGCGGAGGCCCGCATCCGTGACCGCACCGAGCAGCTCAACGCCATCTTCGCCCTGAGCCCGGACGCCTTCATCTCCTTCGACGCGCTGCGCCGCGTGAAATACGTCAGCCCGGCCTTCCGGCGCATGACGGGCCTGGACGAAGCCGGCATGGTCGGCCTGCACGAAAGCGATTTCTCGGAGCGTCTGGGCACCCTGTGCAGCGCCAGGGCCCCCTTCCCCGACGTGGCGCAACTGTGCAGCGCCAGGGCCCCGTTCCCGGGCCTGGCGCAGCTGCGCAGCACACCCGTCGCCCGGGAAGCGGCGCGCGGGCCCGAGCCCACGGAAGGCGAGCGGCAGCTGATCGAACTGTTGGGCGAGAGACCGCGCATCCTGGAAGTCGGCATCCGCCATTCGGATGCCGAGACGGTGTCACAGATCCTCTACTTCCGCGACGTCACGCACGAGCAGGAGATCGATCGGATGAAGAGCGACTTCCTCTCCACCGCAGCCCACGAACTGCGCACCCCCATGGCCAGCATCTACGGCTTCTCCGAACTGCTGCTCTCGGCGCGCCTGCCCGAAGCGAACCGGCAGGAGGCCCTGAACGCCATCCACCGCCAGTCCAAGCTGATGATCTCCATCGTCAACGAACTGCTGGACCTGGCCCGCATCGACGCGCGCAGGGGCCAGGATTTCGACTTCCAGCGCGTCGCGCTCAACGACGTGGTGCGTGAGGCCTGTGCCAACTTCCAGGCCCCCGACGGGCGCCCGGCACCCCAGCACGCGCCGAACCCCACCGCGCTCCACGTCACGGCCGACCGGCTCAAGCTGCTGCAGGCCATCGGCAACGTGCTCTCCAACGCCTACAAGTATTCGCCCGATGGCGGGGACGTCTCCCTGGCCGTGGTCACGGAGCCGGCGGACAGCGCGGAGCCCGCGCGCGTGGGCATCCGCGTGACGGACCAGGGCCTGGGCATGACCCCGGAGCAGCTGGCGCGCGTGAGCGAAAGGTTCTACCGCGCCGACAACTCGGGGCGCATCCCCGGCACCGGCCTGGGCATGAGCATCGTCAAGGAAATCATCACCTTGCATGGCGGTGAGGTGGCGCTGGCCAGCGAGTACGGCGTGGGCACCACGGTCACCCTCTGGCTGCCCGCGGCACGCACATCTGCCGCGCCGGCTTGAGTACCTTGCAAGGTCGCCCACTTCGCCCCGGTCTTAACCTATCAGTCGGTCAATATTTCCGAAGGGCTTGCGAGAACATAGCAGGTTCGTTCCGACATATTGCATCCGTCTGAACGGATGCGCATGGCCTGATGAGCATCCCGGCACGTGATATCAATGCCGAGGTTGACGGAAAAACTGTCACCATGTACCCCTCGGCCCAGAACGGAAAAGCACTGACCTACACCGCAGGCGGCAGGAACGTATCGAATTGGATCTGTGGTCCTAGGACCACCATCCTGGGTAAGTATCTACCCAGGGTTGCTCCGGCCAGTAATCGCGTCTCGGCACAAGGTCCGACTGGCAAGCCGACATCCAAAGGCTTGCCTGCCCGGCGCCATCAGCCGACCTGTCGAACGCAAGCAATTGCAAGACAAGGCGTCGAGGTCCGAAGTAAATTCACGATCTGTTACTTCCAGACGCCACACCCGACCAGGATTCAGGCACGCTCCGGCTTGCCGCATGATGCTTCGCCAGACCATGAGCTTCGAGAATCCGAATCCGGTCTTCCTGCTGGACAGCGCAGGCGGACAGGTCGATCACAACCCGGCCGCAGCCCGGCTGCTGGCCCGTCACCCTGAATTGCCAGCCCGGCTGCAGCGCATGGTGCAGGCGCAGGCCGCAGACAGCACCACGCCCCTCCCCGAGGAATACCGCCTGCGGCTCGCCGACATGGCGCTGGGCGAGGCGCGGGTGAGCCGGACGGCCAAGGGCTACGTGGTCGTTCTGGAACCCGGCGATGCATGGCCCGCGCGGCAACGCCACCTTGACATCGGCAGCACCCAGGATGTGGCGTACAGCAGCCTGATCAACCAGGAACTGCTCCATGAAATCGACGCCTTGCAGCAGCAATTGTCGAACGGGGCCGAGCCGGTACCGCGCAAGACCGGGGCCATTCAGGCGCGGATGCAGCGCGTGCGCCAGTTGCTGGACACGGTCGGGCTGCTCGCCAGCACGCAACGGGCCCCGGATTTCTCCCTGGGCGAGATCGTCTCCCTCCCGGACTTGCTGCAGGAAGTGATGCGGGAGCTGCCCGGCCTGCAGGCATCGATCGCGCCCGCTGCTTCCACTACAGCACCAGCGCTGCCCGGCACACTGTTCGCTCGCCGCCAGTGGCTGCGGGCCGCACTGCGCGCCTTGCTGGCACACCAGCAGCGCATGCAGCCCGCCAGCCTGCTGCGTCTGGACATCGAGCATCAGGAGGGCTTCATCGCCCTCCACTGCAGCGCGACGCCCAGCGAAACCAGCGGAGCGGGCAGTGCGCAGACGTCCTTGCCACAGCCGCCCGGCGTGGATCTGGCCCTGGCGCGGCACATCATCGACCTGCATGGCGGCCAGCTCGAGATGCCGCTCGACCGGTCGACAGCGCTTCAGACCGGCGGTTTCCATCTGTCGCTGCCCACGGGTGTGCCGCCGCACGGCTATGCCAACCCGGCGTGCCAGCAGTGCATCTACCCCGGCCTGGCCCGGGTGTTTGCGAAGGACCTGGGCCGTCTGTTGCCCCGCAAACCCGTGCGCGTCCAGATCTCGCAGGAAGAACTGCAGCTGCTGGAGCAACTGCACCAGAACCTCTCCCAGAACCACGAACTACAACACAAGGAACAGTCATCATGACCAAGGTACTGATCGTTGACGATCATCCCGATATGCGCACGCTGCTGGCTTACACGCTGGGGGGGGAGTACGAGGTGCTGCAGGCCCGGGATGGCGTGGAAGCGCTGCAGATCGCCCGGCGCGAGAGCCCGGCGGCCATCCTGCTCGACATCATGATGCCGGGCAAGCTCGACGGCATGGCCGTCCTCACGGCCATCAAGACCAACGAAAAGACCAGCCACACCCCGGTGGCCATGGTCACGGCGCGCGGGCAGGCCAGCGACGTGCTGCGCTTCAAGAACAGCGGTGCCGACGCCTACTT
>JAYNNS010000123.1:3730-8299 GCA_038112835.1 Curvibacter sp.
CCGTCCTCGTGACGGCCTAATTTGGGAGCACCGACATGGACTTGTATCCGGCCGCACTTCCCCGCGTCTGTCTGATCGGTACGCCGCCCCATCTTCATGAGGCCGTGACATGGCTGCAGGAAGTCAGCGCCCCCGAGGTGCTGAGTCATGGCGTGCTGCTGACGCTGGACGCACCGCTGTCCGATGCGCAGCTCGTGATCCTGGACGCCGAGGCCCCCGAGGCCGAGGAAGTCTGCCGTCGCCTGAAGCAGTCCCTGGCCTCGCAGCACATCCCGGTGCTGGCCCTGTTCGAGGACGAGGCCTCGCCGCGCATCGTGCAGCTGCTCGATTCCGGCGCCACTGAATTCATCCGCAAGAGCATGTCACGCTCTGCCTTTCTGGCCCGCATCCAGGCCCACCTGACCAGCCAGACCCTGCGCGCCATTGCCGAAACACGCGAAACCCTGCTCAAGCGCGCCTTGCACCAGCAGACCCTGGACACCGCAGCGATCCGGGACTCGGCACTCGACATCCTGTCGACCCTCATCACCGCACGCGACCCCGACCTGCGCAGAATCCAGACTCGGCGTCGGGCCTACCTGAACACCCTGGCCCATCAGGTCCGGCGCAGCCATCCGCAAGCCCACCTGCTGAGCGACGAAGCCATCGCCCGCCTCTGCCGGTCGTCCGCGCTGCAGGAACTGGGGCGACTCAATGGTCCGGCCACCGGCATGACGCCGGATTTTCTCGAGGGTGACATCCCCAACATGAGCAACGCAATCCGCGGCATGCAGTTGCTCGACGAGATCGAATCCCGGCATGGGCAGAACATTGATTTTCTCGACGTCGCCCGGGACATGATCCAGTCGCGCAACGAGCGCTGGGATGGTTCGGGATTGCCCCTGGGCCTGCGCGGCGACCAGATTCCGCTGGCGGCACGCCTGATGGCCCTGGTCAATGCCTACGACGATGTGGTGGGCGGCAGGCTGGGCGGTGATGAAGCCCTGCACGAGCAGGCTTGCGACCTGATCATCACCGGCCAGTCCCAGGCCTTCGACCCGGATGTGGTGGTGGCCTTCATCGAAGCCGCCGAGGAGTTCCGGCTGATCGCGCTCGGGCATGCCGACCAGGCGCCAGCCCTGCTGCCGAGCCGCCGGCAGGACGTGACCACGCCAGCCCACAGCAGTGCACCGGCCATCCCGCCGGCAGCGCCGGGCAAGGACGCGCTCTTGCAGGAACTGGATGCGCGCCTGGACCGCCTGCCCGACCCGATTGCCCTGTTTGTCATCACCCTGCTGGCCAACTCCAAGCTGTTGCCACGCAATCTGTCAGACTACATCGTGATGAAGCTGGTCCGACGGGTACCGCTGAATCTGGGGCCGGTGCACCTGACCTTTGCCAAGATGGTCAACGCCCAGATCGAGAAATCCGAGCCGGCGCTCGCCCACTACCCGGATCATCTGGCCATGCTGCAGGCCTGCGGCAGCAGCTCGGCTGCCGTGCAGGCCCTGAATTTCATCGTGGAACTGGCCAGCCTGCACCCGCCCTCTCAAGAAGCGCCCGGGATTCCCCGCCCGGCCAACGACTGAGCCGACTGGCGGATGGCGGTCTCGCGCCAGCGGCGCGGGCTACGCCCCCTTACCAGACCACCCGGCAGGTTTCGTCAAAACCATAGCCCATGCCTCGCAGGGCCTTGATGGGGACGTCGACACCGGTGTGGCTCTTGATCTTGCGCCTGAGGCGGCTCAGGCTGACCTCGATGCGGCGCTCGTCGTAGCTCATGTAGTCAAAGCCAATGGCCTCGATCATCTGGCGGCGTGTGGCCGTGCGGTCTTCCTTTTTCACGATGACCGACAGCAGCTGGACCTCCATCAGGGTCAGGGGCACGACGATCTGGTCCGGCGACACCAGCCTGCGCTCCCGGATCTTCAGCACCCAGCCCTCGCAATCCTGCTGCACGACGGCCTGCCTGCGCTCCTGGATACGGGCAATGACGGCATCGAGCTCACGCAGGCCGACCGGCTTGACCAGGTAGCTGTCGGCGCCGGCCTCGAAGCCCTGGACCCGGTCTTCGGGACCGCAACGGGCGGTCATCATGACGATGGTCAGTCCGGGGTAGCTTCTCAGCCGTTTGGCGACGGAGATGCCGCTCTCCCCCGGCAGGTTGATGTCGAGCAGCAGCAGATCCGGCGCTTCCTGCGCCATCAGGGTATCGAGCTCGATGGCATTGCGGGCGCCGCGGACCTTGTGCCCGGCGAAACCCAGGTGCATGACGAAGAGGGTGCGCAGATCATCCTGATCTTCAAGAACGAGAATATTCATGATTCCGGAGAGAGCCGCCTCTTTCAGTCCATGTCGGGCAAGACCTGCAGGGGCGAGGGACGCGAGAGCACGAAGTCTTCCGTCAAGGGAAACCACAGGGTCACCGTGGTGCCTTCCCCGACGGCACTCTCGATCTGGACCTTGCCGTCCTGGAGCTCCACGATCTCCTTGACCAGGCTCAGGCCCAGGCCGGTGCCCGGGATGGCCCCGGACGGGTCGGCGCGCCAGAAACGATCAAAAACGCGTGTCAAGTCGTTGGGGCTGATGCCGATGCCGTGGTCGCGCACGCTGATGCCCACGTAGCGCCGCCCGTCTTCTTCGGTCACCCGGGTTTCCAGCTCGATGTCGCCCCCATCGGGCGAATACTTGAAGGCGTTGGACAGCACATTGAGCAGTGCCTGCATGGTCTTGGCGGAGTCGATCATGATCGCCTCCGAGGCATGCGGCAAATACAGCTGGACCTGGCGTTTGTCATTGCGGACCAGCAGGCCCTTGATGGTCTGCTCCACGATGGTGCCCACGCGACAGAACTGGCGGTGGAAGTCCTTGCCCTGGCGCGACTCGATGCGCGAGAGGTCGAGCAGCTCGTTGATCAGCTTGATCAGCAGCTCGGCCTGCCGGTGGATGGTGCCCAGCAGCTCACGCTGCTGCTCCTGCGGCAGCTTGCGCATCATGAGCAGCTCGGTGAAGCCGAAAATGCTGGCCAGGGGGGTGCGCAGTTCATGGGCGGCGGTCGACAGGAACTCGCTCTTCATCCGGTCGACTTCAGTCTCATGGGTGATGTCCCGGCAGGACAGCACGAGATCCTGCTCGGCGGTGAGGGTCAGGCTCATCTGCAGGGTGGAGCGCCGTGGCAGCGCCAGCCGCAAGGTCAGGGTGCGATGCGTCGGGCCTTCGCGGTGCTCGGCCCCCAGAAGATCGAGCAGCCGGGCGACGGGCTCGCGCTCGGACTCGCCAGCCGCCAGCAGGCTGCCGAGATGGCGCACGAAGGCCTCCATGGTCAGCCCGGACACGTGGCTGTCGTCGATGCCGAACTGTTCGCACAGGACGCGGTTGACGTGCACCACATCGCCGTTGGCTGCCGCGTAGAGCACACCGGCCTCCCCGGTCTCGATGATGGCGTGCAGCTGATCGATCTTGCGCTGGAGGCTGCCGACATCCTTGCTGCGGCTGCTGCCGCGCATGTGCTCGGCCTGGGAGTCGTGCAGGGCGAAATCCCGCAGGCCCAGACCGAGCTCGCGCATGCGCTCCAGGCTCGGCGCCACCGCCGTGACCAGGAAGATCAGGCCCTCGTCCTGCAGCGACTCCACCGTGCCGCGCAACACCACGTGCGCCTCCGACAGGCTGCGCAGGATCACGAGCTCACCGGCGCTGTCCAGCCAGCGGGCATAGGTTTCGATGCCGGGTGGCTGGCTGACCTGCAGATGGGACAGCATCAGCTCGCCGGGCAGCAGGTGCGGCAGCAGTTTGCGCAGGCTGGGGCCGACGGCCCGCACGCGCATGTCGCGTCCCACCACCAGATGGAACGGAAAGGTACGGTCCAGCACCACGCCACGCAGGGCGAGCGCCGGTCCCGGCAGTTGACGATCGCTCATCAGAATCCCATCCTGCCCGCCAGTATCTCCGCATCCGGGCGCAACTGGGCCGCGTAATCGTCGGCCGCCGCATTGATTTCGTCACGCATGCCGATGAACTGGTCCACATGCTGCAGGAAGAGGTCCACCAGGACCGGATCGAGCTTGCTGCCGCGCTCGTCGCGGATCATCTGCAGGGCTCGTTCGTCACTGTAGGCCTTGCGGTAGACGCGGTCCATGGTCAGGGCGTCGAAGAAATCGATCAGGGCGACCACACGCCCGGTCCAGGGGATCTGCTCACCGCTCAATTCACGGGGATAGCCGCTGCCGTCCCAGCATTCGTGATGCGTCAGGGCCACCTCGGCGGCCATCTGGAACACGGGAATGTCGGACTGTCCCAGGATCTCGGCCCCCAGCAAGGTGTGCTGGTTCATGATCCGGCGCTCCGCGATGGTGTAGCCGCCGGGCTTCTTCAGCACGGCGTCGGGGATGCCGATCTTGCCGATATCGTGCATTGGCGCGGCGAAGCGCAGCCGATAGGCCTCTTCCTCGCTGCGGCCCATGATCAGCGCCATGTGCTCCGACAGCTGGCCGACCCGATCCATGTGCACGCTGGTCTCGTCATCACGGTATTCGGCGGCCCGGCACAGCAGCAGCAGGGCATGGAGGTGGGCACACTCGACCTCCTTGCGGG
>JAYNNS010000124.1:0-8208 GCA_038112835.1 Curvibacter sp.
AGTGGGGCTACTCCAACAAGTGCCTGGAGATGGCACGCGTGGTGGCCAAGTAAGCGCACGGAGCTTCAACCAAAAAAAGGGCGGTGCTTTGCACCGCCCTTTTTTGTTTGCCGTACCCTGGCTTAGCTCAGGTGCTTGCCGATCAGCCCCGCGATCTCGAACATCGTGACCTGGGCCTTGCCGAAGACAGGCTTGAGTTTGGCGTCGGCCTTGATGCTGCGCTTGTCCTTGGGGTCCTGCAGGCCCTGGGCCTTGATGTAGTCCCAGAGTTTCTTGACCACCTCGGTGCGCGCCACGGGCTCGCTGCCGATCACGGCCGCCAGCTCGGCGCTGGGCGTCAGGCCGGCAGTGGCCTTGCGCGGCTTTTTGGCAGCAGCGGTCTTGGTGGCCGTCTTCTTGGCCGGCGCCTTTTTGGCCGCGGTCTTGGCCGCTGCCGCGCCGGCCTTGGCCGGTGGGCCCTTGCGCGGGAATTTCGACGGCTCGAACTCGAAGCCCACCTTGCCCTCCTCCGCATTCCAGGCCAGGTAGGCCTTGAAGGGGCGGCGCGTGCGCATGGAGACGAACTTGTCGAGCAGGTCGGTCTTGCCGGTGCTCAGCAACTTGACCATCTGCTCGCGCTCGATGGGCTGCTGCAGGATGATCTGGCCGCTCTTGAAGTCGCAGCTCGGCGTGGGCTGGGCCGCGGTGGGCACGGCTTTTTCGCAGAGGTAGTTCTTGCCGTGCTCGTAGACGGCGCCACCGCACTTGGGACAGGCGCCCAGCGCCTCCTTGCCGGCGAAGTCCACCAGTTCGCCGGTCTCGGCCTCGTCGTCCTTGCCGAAGTCGAACTCCAGCTTCCAGTTCTTCTCCTCGTCGCTCCAGACCAGGGCGATCTCAGCCGTGAAGGGCCAGCCGGCCTTGGACCGGAAGCCCTCCAGCGGGCCGATGCGCTTGTCGCGCAGGAATTGCTCCACCTCGGCCAGCTCGAAGGCGCGGCCGGCCGGGATCTTGGTGAAGGAAAAGCCGCAGCCTTCGCCGGCGCCCTGCTGGCCGGTGCAGCTGTAGCGGCGGTAGTTCTCCTTCACGATGCCTCCACAGTTGGGGCAGGGGGTGGTGAGGGTGGCGTAGTCGCCGGGGATGGTGTCGCGGTCGTATTCCTTGGCCTTCTTGACGATGTGCTCGGTCATGGCCGCGATCTCGCGCATGAACTCGGCGCGCGAGAGACGGCCGTGCTCCATCTCGGACAGCTTGTATTCCCAGCCGCCTGTGAGCTCGGGCTTGGACAGTTCCTCCACGCCCAGGCCGCGCAGCAGCGTCATGAGCTGGAAGGCCTTGGCCGTGGGAATGAGCTCGCGGCCCTCGCGCAGCATGTACTTCTCGCCCAGCAGGCCTTCGATGATGGCTGCGCGGGTGGCCGGCGTGCCCAGGCCCTTCTCGTGCATGGCCTCGCGCAGCTCGTCGTCCTCGATCAGCTTGCCCGCGCCCTCCATGGCCGAGAGCAGGGTCGCTTCGCTGTAGCGGGCCGGCGGGCGCGTCTTGAGCCCCTTGGGCTCGACGGCGCTGGTCTTGACCTTCTCACCGGCTGTCACGGGCACCAGCACCTTGCTGCTGCCCTCGCCCGGGGCCAGCTCGTCCTCGGCTTCCTTGCCGTAGATGGCCAGCCAGCCCGGCTTGACCAGCACCTTGCCCTCGCTCTTGAAGCTGTGGCCGGCGGCGCTGGTGATGCGCGTGGTGACCTGGTACTCGGCGCTGGGAAAGAACACGGCCATGAAGCGGCGCGCGACCAGGTCGTAGAGCTTCTGCTCGGCCTCGGACAGGCCGCTGGGCGCCTGCAGCGTGGGGATGATGGCGAAGTGGTCGCTGACCTTGGCGTTGTCGAAAATGCGCTTGCTGGGCTTGATGTAGCTGTTGTTCAGCGCGGTGAGCGCATGCGGGGCCAGGTGCTTCAGGCCGGAGTCGGCGAGCATCTCGAAGGTCTGCCGGGCCACCGAGAGATAGTCTTCAGGGAGGTGGCGGGAATCGGTACGGGGGTAGGTCAGGGCCTTGTGGCGCTCGTACAGGCTCTGGGCCAGGGCCAGCGTGGTCTTGGCGGAAAAACCGAACTTGCCGTTGGCCTCGCGCTGCAGGCTGGTCAGGTCGAACAGCATGGGCGAGGTCTGGGTGCTGGGGCGGCTCTCTTCGGAGACGCTGGCCGTCTGGCCGCGCACGGCGTCGGCGATGGCCTGGGCCTCTTTTGCGCTCCAGACGCGGTCAGCCTTCTTCTCGGCATCGTCCTCGGTCTTCTTCCACTTGGGGTCGAACCACTTGCCCGCGTAATCGCCGGCCTGGGCGCCGAAGGTGGCGTGGACTTCCCAGTAGTCGCGGCTGACGAACCTGCGGATCTGCTCCTCGCGCTCGACCACCACGGCCAGCGTCGGCGTCTGTACCCGGCCGACCGTCGTGAGGAAGAAGCCGCCGTCGCGTGAGTTGAAGGCCGTCATGGCCCGCGTGCCGTTGATGCCGACCAGCCAGTCGGCCTCGGAGCGGCTGCGCGCGGCGTCGGCCAGGGGCAGCATCTGCTGGTCGGTGCGCAGGTTCTCGAAGCCGTCGCGGATGGCCTGCGGCGTCATGCTCTGCAGCCACAGGCGCGACACCGGCTTGCCCAGCGGCTTGGCACCGCCAGCGTACTGCTCGATCAGGCGGAAGATCAGCTCGCCCTCGCGGCCCGCGTCGCAGGCGTTGATGAGCTGCCCCACGTCCTTGCGCTTGGCCAGCTTGACCACGGCGTTCAGGCGGGTCTTGGTCTTGTCCACGGGCTTGAGTTCGAAGTGCGGCGGGATCACAGGCAGGTGCGTGAAGCTCCACTTGCCGCGCTTGACGTCGTACTGTTCGGGCGCCTGGATCTCCACCAGGTGGCCCACGGCGCTGGTGACGACGTAACTGTCGCTCTCGAAATATTCGTCGTGCTTCTCGAACTTGCCGGCCACGGGGGTGAGGGCGCGCACGATGTCCTGCGCCACCGACGGCTTCTCGGCGATGACCAGGGTCTTGCCCGAGGCAGCGGTTTTGGCGGCAGCGCCTTTAGCGGAAGCAGAGCTTTTCATCTGACTACAATCCAGTTCTCACGCGCGCGTACGCGCGCACACGCGGGCGCGCACACGCGCGCGCCCATACGAGTTCACCTTACCAAAATTTTCAGCAGTGTCCAACAAAGCAGTTCCCGAGTCTGGCCGCCGTATCCAGACCCGTCGCTCCGGCGTGCACGGCAAGGGTGTGTTCGCTGTCCAGGACATCCCCAGGGGCGAAGTGATCATCGAGTACGTGGGCGAGATCATCGACTGGGAAGAGGCGCTGCGCCGCCATCCGCACGATCCCAAGGAACCGAACCACACCTTCTAGTTCCACATCGACGAGAACCATGTCATCGATGCCAAGGTGGGCGGCAATTCCTCCCGCTGGATCAACCACTCCTGCGATCCGAACTGCGAGGCGGATGAACAGGAAGGCCGGGTCTTCATCAAGTCGCTGCGCAAGATCAAGGCCGGCGAGGAGCTGAACTACGACTACGGTCTGATCATCGACGAGCCCTACACCAAGAAGCTGCTGGCGCAGTACCCCTGCTGGTGCGGCAGCGAGAACTGCCGTGGCACCCTGCTCGCGCCCAAGGACGACGAGCCGGGCAAGTCCGGCAAGAAAAAGAAGAAGGCCAAAGCCAAGGCGAAGGCCCAGGGCAAGAAGAAAAGCGGCAAGAAAAAAGACGGCAAGAAGAGCGGCAAGTGATGTTGCGCTGGCCGGCCGAAGCGATCTGGGAGGCGGTGGCGCCGGCCCTGCCCGGCTTCACGGTCGAGATCCTGCCCGAGGTCGATTCGACCAACACCGAACTCATGCGCCGGGCGCGCGCCGGCCGGACCGAGCCCGTGCTGCTCGTGGCCGAGGCGCAGACGGCCGGTCGTGGCCGGCTGGGGCGGTCCTGGCAGGGCGGCGTGCAGCCCGGCGAGGTGCTGACCTTCTCGCTCGGCCTGCCGCTGCGTCTGGCCGACTGGTCCGGCCTCTCGCTGGCCGTGGGCCTGGGCGTGGTCCAGGGCCTGCATGCCGGGCTCCGGCTCAAGTGGCCCAACGACGTCTGGTGGCAGGACCGCAAGCTGGGCGGCATCCTGATCGAGACCACCCAGGTCGGCGACGAGCGCCATGCCGTGATCGGCGTGGGCCTGAACATCGCGCCGCGCGAGGCCGCAGGCCTGAGCACGCCGCCGGCCTGGCTGCAGGAGCTCGAGCCCGGCATCGATGCGCCCACCGCCCTGCTGCGGGCGGCGCCGACCCTGGTGCAGGCCGTGCTGCGTTTCGAGGCCCGGGGCTGGGCGCCCTTCCTGCCGGCTTATGCCGCCCGCGATGTGCTGGCCGGGCGCACGGTGCAGCTCAGCGACGGGAGCAGCGGGCAGGCCCGCGGGGTTGATGAGCGCGGGGCCCTGCTGGTGCATACTGCGGCCGGGCTGCAGAAAATCTCCAGCGCCGAAGTCAGCGTCCGTCCCACCCACTGAAGTCCGTCACGCACATGCTGCGTCTCGTCGTCCTGCTGCTGGTTCTGCTCAACGCGGCCTACTATGCGTGGTCACAGGGCATGCTGCGCAGCTATGGCTGGGCACCGGCCGAGCAGCGCGAGCCCCAGCGCCTGGAGCAGCAGCTGCGCCCCCAGGCCATCCGCATCCTGCCGCCCGAGGAGGGCCGCAAGGCTGAGCAGGTGGCTCTGACGCCGTCCCGGCCGCTGGAGTGCCTGCAGGCCGGCTGGTTCGACGAGGCCCAGACCGAGGCCCTGCGCAAGGCGCTCGACGGCCTGCTGCCGCCCACGGCCTGGTCGCTGGAGAGCAGCGTCGAGCCGGCGCGCTGGATCGTCTACATGGGCAAGTTTCCCAATCCAACGGCGCTGGAGCGCAAGAAGGCCGAGCTCGAGAAGATGAAGCTCAGGTTGTACCCGCTGGACAACGCGGAGTTGCAGCCCGGCCTGTCCCTGGGGCGTTTCGATACCGAGGCCCAGGGCCAGGCCGAACTCAATGCCCTGCAGAAACGGGGCGTGCGCACGGCGCGCGTGGTGCAGGAGCGGGCCGAACACCGGCAGAGCCTGCTGCGCATCCCGGCGGTGGACGAGGCCATGAAGTCCAGGCTGGAAGAGCTCAAGCCGGCCTTGGGCGAGAAAGCCCTGCGCGGCTGCGGCAGGTGAGCGCCGCGGCCCGGCTCAGGGCTCGGTCGTCAGGTCGAAGCGCACGGTGAAGCGCGCCCCCGGCGGTGTCTGGCTTGGCCGCGTGTCCTCGACGCTGATGCGGGCGCGGTGCTGCTGGGCGATTTCCTGGGCGATGGGCAGGCCCAGGCCCGAGCCGTCCACGTCATTGCCCAGGGCGCGGTAGAAGGGCTGGAAGATCAGTTCACGTTCGGCCGGCGCAATGCCCGGCCCCGAATCCTCCACCTGCAGCACGATGATCTTGCCGAAGGGATCGGCCAGCACGCGTGCGGTGATCACGCCGGGCCGCTCCAGCGTGGAGGGCGTGTAGTTGATGGCGTTGTCCAGCAGATTGCGCACCAGCTCCTTGAGCAGCGTGGGATTGCCTTCGAGCATGACCCCGGGGGTGCCGGGCTGCGCGCCCTCGTAGCCCAGGTCGATATGCTTGTCCATGGCGCGCGGCACGCTGTCCTGCACGACCTCCATGGTCAGCCGCGCCAGATCGCAGGGCTGGTGGCTCATGGCCGTGGTGCCCGCTTCGGCGCGTGCCAGGGCCAGCAGCTGGTTGACGGTATGGGTCGCGCGGATGCTGGAGCGGCCGATCTGGCGCAGCGACTGCTTGAGCTCCTCGGTGCTGGTGCCTTCGCGCTGGGCCAGGTCGGCCTGCATGCGCAGGCCCGCCAGCGGTGTCTTGAGCTGGTGGGCCGCGTCGGCCAGGAAGCGCTTCTGCGTGTTGATGGAATCCTTCAGGCGCAGCAGCAGATCGTTCACCGACGAGACCAGGGGGGCGACCTCCAGCGGCACGGCCAGCGTGTCCAGGGGGCTGAGGTCGTCCGGGCGGCGCGCGCGGATGCGCTCCTCGAGCCGGTTGAGCGGCTTGAGGGCCTGGATCAGGGCCAGCCAGACCAGCAGCACGGCCAATGGCAGGGTCACGAACTGCGGCAGCATCACGCCCTTGATGATCTCGGCGGCGAGGATGGAGCGCTTGTCCAGTGTCTCGGCGACCTGCACCAGGGCCAGGCGCGAACCCAGCGGCTCCAGCGGTACCCACATATAGGCCACGCGCAGCTCCATGCCCTGGTACTTGTCGTCGCGCAGGCGCACAGCGCCGGGCATCACCACCTCTTCCTCGGAGGGTGGCGGGAACTCGCGCTCGCCGCTGAGGTATTCCCCGCGCGCGCCGAGCACCTGGTAGTAGACGGTGTCGGTATCGTCCGAACGCAGCAGCTGCCGCGCCGGCAGCGGCAGGCTGAAGCGCACCTGCTGCTGCTCCACGGTGACCAGCTGGGCCAGGGCGTTGACGTTGTATTCGAGCGTGCGGTCGAAGGGTTTGCCGGCGATGCTCTGCGCGACCAGCCAGGTCAGCACCAGGCTGATGGGCCACAGCAGCAGCAGCGGCGTGAGCATCCAGTCCAGGATCTCGCCGAACAGCGAGCGTTGCTCACGCTGGAAGAGTTTCATGCCGTGTCCGCGTTGGGGAGGGTGGAGAAAGCCTGCGCCTGACGCCGGAGGCCGCGGGTTCAACCAGGAATCTTCTCGAGGCAGTAGCCCAGGCCGCGCACGGTGGCGATGCGGATCGGACCTTTCTCGATCTTCTTGCGCAGGCGGTGGATGTAGACCTCGATGGCGTTGTTGCTCACCTCCTCGCCCCACTCGCACAGGCGCTCGACCAGCTGGTCCTTGCTGACCAGGCGCCCGCTGCGCTGCAGCAGCACTTCGAGCAGACCGAGTTCGCGCGCCGAGAGCTCGACCATCTTGCCGTCGATGGTGGCCACGCGGCCGGCCTGGTCGTAGGTCAGCGGGCCGTGCTTGATGTGGCTGCTGGTCGCGCCCATGCCGCGACGCACCAGCGCGCGCACGCGCGCCTCGAGCTCCTGCAGCGAGAAGGGCTTGGCCATGTAGTCGTCGGCGCCGTAGTCCAGGCCCTTGACGCGCTCCTCCACGCTGTCGGCAGCGGTCAGGATGAGCACCGGCAGGCTGGAGCCGCGCGCGCGCAGGCGCTTGAGCACCTCCAGGCCGTGCAGCCGGGGTAGGCCCAGGTCCAGGATCAGCAGGTCGAACTCGCTGTTGGTCATCAAGGCGGCGTCGGCTTCGGTGCCGTTGGCCACATGGTTCACGGCCGCGCCGGAGCTGCGCAGGGTGCGCAGCAGGCCGTCGGCCAGCACCTGGTCGTCTTCGGCGATCAATATCCGCATCGGTGTCTCCTGGGGCCTGCCGGCTGTGGGCCGCCGGCTGGGCATGTCGGACCGATTCTAGGTGCTGGCGTAGGCTTCCAGACCCAGTGCAATCACGGTGGCCACCTCGGCGCCCACCGCCTGCCGCAGCTCGGCTTCGGCCTGGCTCACGGCGCGCTGGAAGCCACGCAGCCAGGCCAGGCCCGCCGCGGTGAAGCACACCCGCTTGGCCCGGCCGTCCCGCGCATCGGCCTCGCGCGTGACCAGGCCCCAGGCCTCGCACTGGTCCACGAGCTTGCCCATGGCCTGCTTGCTCATGCCGGCCGAGGCCGCCAGCGCCTGCAGCCGGGAGCCCTCCAGCGCCAGATGGCGCGTGATGTGGATGTGGGCGGCGCTCACCTGGCCGCGCGCGGCCAGGTTGGACAGGGCCAGGGGAACCTCGGGGTCGTGGGCCATGAGGTGCAGCACGCGCTCGTCGAAGCGGCGCATGGCATGGCCCAGCAGGCGACCCAGGTGGGTCTGGCGCCAACCGTCCTCGGGCGGCACTTCGGCGTGGGAAGACATGGCTAAATAGTAAACCAAAATGACTAAATAATGGCTTTACGGAAAGATATGAGAAGACTAGAGTACTGGTCAAGCATCCAGCCTGTTCATAAAAGCAGAGGGTGCAGATTTCAACCTGACCTCAAGGAGCACCGCATGGACGCAGCCGTCAAGAACGCCAACACCGAAAAAGCCAAGGCCTTGCAGGCCGCGCTGGCCCAGATCGAAAAACAGTTCGGCAAGGGCACCATCATGCGCCTGGGCGAGGGCGAGAAGATCGAGGACATCCAGGTCGTCTCCACCGGCTCGCTGGGCCTGGAC
>JAYNNS010000125.1:0-8137 GCA_038112835.1 Curvibacter sp.
CCACGCAGCAGAACGCGGCGCTGGTGGAGGAGATGGCGGCGGCGGCCAACAGCCTGCGCGGCCAGGCGCAGGAGCTGGTGCAGGCTGTCAGTCTCTTTCGCGAAGCCTGACACCGCGCTGCGCAGCATGGACCCGATCCAGGTCGAGGTCCGCGTGCGCAGTCACAGTTCGCGGGTGACGATTCCGTGCCGTGCCATTCGGTGAACCTGGAGGGCCTGTGCTATGTCTGCAAGCGCATGAGGCGTCGGGAGGCGCTGTGAACGCCGGGGATCAGGGGCGTATCCCGGGGGCCTCCAGCGTCAGGCCCTGCGCCCGCCGGCCCAGGTACAGCTCCAGTTCCACCAGTTCCTGCGCGCCATAGGGCCAGGGTTGCGCGCGCACCCCCGTCATGCAGCTGCGCAGCCGGCGCTGCAGCGAGCCCAGGCTCTGCCATTCGAGACGGTACTGCGGATAGCTGTCCGGATGGGCCTGGGGAATCAGCGTGCCGCCCAGGCGCTGGCCCCAGCGCTGGTCATGGCACTGGGCGCAGGACAGGTTGAGCTGGCCCAGGCGCTGCCGGTAGCGCTGGCGGCCGCGCTCCAGCGGCGCCTGCAGCCGTGGGTCTTCCCCAGCCGCGATGGGCAGGCCACGCGATTGCAGGGCGATCAGGCTCTCCAGGGCCAGCAGCTCCTCGCTCTCGTAGGGCCAGGGTGCGGCCTGCTGCTGCTCCTGGCGGCAGCGGTTGATGCGCTGGGCCAGGTTGAGCACGCCCTGGCTGCGCGAGTCGAAGGCCGGGTAGCGTGCGGCCACGCCACGCAGGCCGGCCACGGCGCCGTGGCAGCTGGCGCAGGATTTTTCCGTGCGCCCCGCCGCCTGCTGCCAGAGCTGCGCACCCTGCTGCACCCAGAGCATGGCCGGATTGCGGGCGTCGTCGCGCTGCATGGCCTGCAGGTCCGGGTGCAGGGTGCCGAAATCGGAGCGGCGCCAGGCGTCGGACGGCTCGGCCTGCGCCGCGCCCGCCAGCAAGAGCAGCCCGGCGAGCAGACACCTCATGTGACCGTGATCGCCACGCTCTCGCTGTGACGGAAACCCTGCTCGCCTTCCCAGCTCAGGCGCAGCGTGCCGCTGGCCACGGCCACGGTGTGGAAGGCGATCAGCGGATTGGCCGAGATCGCGGGCGAGAACTCGGCGGCAAAGACCAGCGCCTCGTCGTAGTGGCAGCTGAAGCGCTCGATGAGGTTGCGCGGCAGCCGCCGCCCGTCGGCACCGGGCCGAAAGCCCGACTCCATGGGGTGGCCGATGATGGCGCTGATCTCGATGACCTCGCCGCGGCGCGCGGTCTTCGGCACCTTGATGAGAGTCCTGATCATGTTTGCATCTCAGTCTTGAACTGTAGAAGTGGCGTATGAAGAAGCCCCAGCGCGGAACACCGGGGAACCGGCTTGGCCGGGCCACTGGCGTTGCCCCCTGCAAGGGGCGGAGAGCCGCGGCTCCAAGCCTGCCTGCGCAGGCTTGGACGGCCCGAAGAGCCTGAGCCTCTGGCGTAGGCACTAGGTATGGAGCGACACGCAGTGCGCGCAGCCTGGGGGTGTGCCAGTTTCATTGCAGCTCCTCCAGGCAGGCGGCCAGCGCCACGATCACCTCCACCGTCTGCTGCCAGCAGCTGCCGTCACTCAGGCGGGCCACGGCCGTGAGCTTCTGCGTGGTGGCCAGACGGATGCGCGTGCTCACCTGCGCCCGGCCCGCACGCGGTCCCAGGGTGCAGCGCAGCACATCGGCCTGGGGATTGCGCTCGTTGAAGACGGCGATCGCCACCACGTGGTCGGACGGCGTCATGGGGCTGTCCACGCGCACGCTCAGGGGTACGGTGTTGCCGTTGTCCACCAGGGCGGCGATGTCCAGCTGCACCCGCCCGGTCTGCACCGGCGTGCCGCCGGCCCAGGCGCGCACCGCGTCCTGCAACTGGCTGTTGGCCTGCGCCGGGCGCAGCAGCAGCCAGCCGGCCAGGCCGGTGGCGGTCTGCAGCAGCAGGCGGCGTTCCATCGGGTTCAGTCCTTCAGGGTCAGCAGCCAGGCCAGCACGTCCTCGATCTGCTGCGCGTCGAGGAGGGGCCGGTCCTGCCAGCTGTGGCCCACGCGCGTGAGCCCGGTGCTGCGGTAGTAGGCCGGCATGATGCTGTCCGGGTTGAGGTGCTGCGGGGCCACCAGGCGCAGGCGCAGCTGGGCCGCGCTCCAGCGCGCCCCGGCCCTGGCGAGGTCCGGCGCCAGGTTGCCCTGGAAGCGCTCCTCGGGGATAGGGCCGCTGTGGCACAGCAGGCACAGTCCCTGGCTGCGACTGGCCGCGATGGCGCGCCCGCGCGCGGCGTCGCCCGCCCGGCCTTCGAGCGCGGCCGGGATGCCGTCGCCCACCACCGTGACGGCCCCGCCCGCCAGGGGCAGGGTCAGCACGATGGCGGCGAGCAGCGGCTTCATGCGCGCTTGAGGTCCTGGCTCTTGATCGGCAGCTCGCGGATGCGCTTGCCCGTGGCCGCGAAGATGGCGTTGAGCACGGCCGGCGCGGCCACGGCGATGGTGGGCTCGCCCACGCCGCCCCAGAAGCCGCCCGAGGGCATGACGATGGTCTCCACCGGCGGCATGTCGGCCAGGCGCAGCACGGGATAGGTGTCGAAGTTCTTCTGCACTACCGCGCCGTCCTTGACCGTGATCTCGCCGAACAGCGCGGCCGACAGACCATAGACGAAGGAGCCCTCGACCTGGGCCTCGATCTGCTGCGGGTTCACCGCATGGCCGCAGTCGGTGGCGGCGACGATGCGGTGGATCCTGAGCTTGCCCTCGG
Organism: Curvibacter sp.; assembly: GCA_038112835.1. Lineage (GTDB taxonomy): Bacteria > Pseudomonadota > Gammaproteobacteria > Burkholderiales > Burkholderiaceae_C > Hylemonella. Next base: position 2,815 of record JAYNNS010000125.1, read on the forward strand.
CGCTGACCGAGACCTCCGCGCAGGCCGCCACATAGCTGCCGAAGCCCATGGTCTGCGCCAGGCCGCGGAAGACGCCCGTGGGGGCGGGCTTGTCCCAGCCCACGCGCTCGGCCACGGCGTTGAGCACGGCCAGGTGCTTGGGGTGGTTGGCCATCAGCTTGCGGCGCAGCGCCAGCGGGTCCTGCTGCGTGGCGTGGGCGACCTCGTCCAGGAAGCATTCGAGGTAGATCGCGTTCTGGTTGAGGTTCACGCCGCGCCAGAAGCCGGCCGGCACGTGCGGGTTGCGCATGGCGTGCTCGATCAGCAGGTGGGGGAAGCTGTAGCCGATCGCCGCCTCGGGGCCGGAAGGATTGAGGCCCTGGTAGACCACCATGTCCTTGCCGTCGCGCATGGCCTGTGGCGCCACCGTGGCCAGGATGGACTGACCCGAGATGCGCATGTGCAGTCCGGTGATGTTGCCCTGCTCGTCCAGGCCGGCGCTGAGCTTGGCCGCCGTGATCGGGTGGAAGAAGCAGTGCTGCATGTCCTCTTCGCGCGACCAGATCAGCTTGATCGGTGTGCCCGGCATGGTCTTGGCGATCTGCACCGCCTGCGTCACATAGTCACTGCGCCCGCGCCGCCCGAAGCCGCCGCCCAGCAGCTGCTTGTAGACCTCGCACTGCGCGGCCGGCAGGCCCGCGGCCTCGGCCGCGGCGGCCAGCGCGGCCTCGCCGTTCTGCGTCGGCGCCCAGACCTCGCAGCGCTGCGGCGTCCAGCGCGCCGTGGCGTTCATGGGCTCCATGCAGGCGTGGTTCTGGTAGGGATAGCCGTAGATGGCCTCGATGCGCCGCGGCGCGGCCGTGATGGCAGCCACCGCGTCGCCGTTGCTGTTGCCCACCGAGGTGGCGGGCACGGACAGGTCCAGCCCGCCGCGCACCATGGCCTCGATGTCGGCCTGCGAGACGGCGGCGTGGGGCCCGTAGTCCCATTCGATCTGCAGCGCGTCGAGCCCGGTCTTGGCGGCCCACCAGGTGGTGGCCACCACGGCCACGGCGCTCGGGCCGACCTGTACCACCTTGCGCACGCCCGCGCGGCGCAGCACGGGCGCGGCGTTGAAGCTCTTGACCGTGCCGCCGAAGACCGGGCAGTCCCGGATGGCGGCATTGAGCAGGCCGGGCAGGCGCAAGTCCATGCCGTAGTTCTGCTGGCCCGTGGTCTTGCGGAAGGTGTCCAGGCGCAGCATGCGCTGGCCCGCGATCTTCCAGTCCTTGGGGTCCTTGAGCGCCACGCTGGCCGGGTCCGGCGCCGGCAGCTTGGCGGCGGCCGCGGCCACGCGGCCGTAGAGCGTCTTGCGGCCGGTGGGCCCGTGGGTGATCACGCCACGCGTCACGCTGCATTCGGCCACCGGCACCCCCCAGCCTTGCGCGGCGGCCTGCAGCAGCAGCATGCGGGCCATGGCGCCGCCCTTGCGCACATAGTCGTGCGACTCGCGGATGCCGCGGCTGCCGCCGGTGGCGAAATTGCCCCAGACGCGCTGGCGCGCCAGGTTCTGGCCCGGCGTGGGGTATTCGGTGGTCACGCGGCGCCAGTTGCACTCCAGCTCCTCGGCCACCAGCTGGGCCAGGCCGGTCAGCGTGCCCTGGCCCATCTCGGAGCGCGCGATGCGGATCACCACCGTGTCATCGGGCTTCACGACCACCCAGGCGTTGATCTCGGGCGGCAGGTCCGCGGCCTGGGCCAGCGGCACGTGAAAACCCACCATCAGGCCGCCGGCGGCGGCGCCCGTGCTGGCCAGGAAGCCGCGGCGTGTGAAACCCCGGTGCTGTTGCTGCGTGCTCATGACAGGCCTCCTTCGGTCTGCAGGCCGTCGGCGCCCGAGACGCGCCGGCGCGGCACGCCCCGGGCCGCCACCTTGATGGCCGCGCGCACGCGGTTGTAGGTGCCGCAGCGGCAGATGTTGGTGATGGCCGCGTCGATGTCGGCGTCGGTGGGCTGGGGCTTGGCCTTGAGCAGGGCGCTGACCGCCATGATCATGCCGCTCTGGCAGAAGCCGCACTGCGGCACGTCCAGCAGCTGCCAGGCACGCTGCACCGGGTGCGTGCCGTTGCGCGACAGGCCCTCGATGGTCACGATCTGCTGCGTTTCCTTCAGCGCCCGCGCCGGCATCACGCAGCTGCGCACGGCGGCCCCGTCGATGTGCACGGTGCAGGCGCCGCACTGCGCGACGCCGCAGCCGTATTTGGTGCCGGTCAGGTTGAGCTGCTCGCGCAGCACCCACAGCAGCGGGGTGTCCGGGGCGGCCTGGAACTCCTGTTCCTCGCCGTTGACGTTGAGTTTCGCCATCGCTCTCTCCTCCATCAGGGTGCGCGTGCCGTGCGCGCAGGCCGGCGGCTGCCGGGCTCGGTGTTTTATACGGGATTTCGGTGACCGCTGCACATCGGGGGCGCATGTGCGCACACCCCCGATGGTCGAGGGTTTACCCGGGTGCACGCGTGTTCAGGCGGCGAGCTGCGCGCGCGCCTTGTCCAGCCAGAGCTGCAGGCTGTCGAGCAGGTCGCGCTGGCTGAAGGAACAGCTCTCTTCGGAAAAGAGCGCGCTCGATTCGAGCCGGTCCAGCAGGCCCAGCAGCACCTCGCCATAGCGCGGGGGCAGGGCCGCGAGCAGCGCGGTCTGTGTGCGTGCCAGGCTGCTGAAGGCCGCGGGCGTGCTGCCGTCGCTGCGCAGCGCGTCCAGCCCGGCCTGCAGGGGGGCCAGCAGATCGGTGGCCATTTCAGTCGAGCCGGGCGCCGGACTTCTGCACCGCTGCGGCCCAGCGCGGCATCTCGGCAGCGAGGAATTTGGCGAAGTCCTCCGCGCCGAGGAAGGCCGGGTCCGCGCCCTGGGTGATCATGCGCTCGCGCAGATCGGGCTGGCTCAGCACCTGGCGGAAGGCGTCGCTCAGCCTGGCCACCACCTCTTTCGGCGTGCCGGCAGGCGCCAGGAAGCCGTAGAAGCCCACGACCTCGAAGCCGGGGATGCCGCTCTCGATCACCGTGGGGATCTCGGGCAGGGCGGGGTTGCGGGCGCGGCTGGTGACGGCCAGGGCGCGTACCTTGCCCTGCTTGTGATAGGCCGCGGCCTGGGGGATGGACTCGGCCATGAACTGCACCTGGCCGGCCATGAGGTCGGTGAAGGCGGGCGCGCTGCCGCGGTAGGGGATGTGCACCATGAAGAGCCCGGTGGCGCTCTTGAACATCTCGGGCACCAGATGGCTGATGCCGCCGTTGCCGGCCGAGCCGTAATTGACCTGGCCCGGGCGCGCACGTGTGTGGTCCATGAACTCCTTGAGCGTCTTCACCGGCACCTGCGGGTTGACCAGCAGGGCCAGGGGCTGCATGGCCGTGCGCGCGATCGGCACGAAGTCCTTGAGCGTGGCATAGGGCAGCTTGCCGTAGAGCGCGGGGTTGATGACCATCACGCCGGTGTTGGCCAGCATGATGGTGTGGCCGTCGGCCGGGGACTTCATGACCTCCTGCGCGCCCACGGTGCCGCCGGCGCCGGACTTGTAGTCGATCAGCACCGGCTGGCCCAGCGCGGCCTGCAGGCGGTCGGCCAGCAGGCGGGCGTGCTGGTCCAGCGGGCCACCGGCGGGGAAGCCGATGACGATGCGCACGGGCTTGGAGGGGAAGGTCTGGGCAGCGGCGCCGCAGGCCAGCAGCAGGCCGGCGAGCAGGAGGGCGAAGGTCTTGCGCATGATGGACGTCGGGGTCACAGTGGTCGGGCCCCGATTGTGCGTCCGGCCGGCGCGCGCGCCGGCCCGGGAAAACGCCAAGTCCAGCGTTCAGGGGCCGTCCGTCCCTGGGACATCAGTGTGAGCCGCCCCTGGGCAGGTACTGGCCCGCGGTCACGCCCATGGACACGTAGATGCTGGTCACGCCCTCGACGCCGATCTCCGCCGCCTCCACCCAGGCGGCCGGCACGAAGAGCAGGCCGCCGCCCACCGGCACGGGCGCCGTGGGCACGAGCACGCCCAGATAGGGCTGGCCGCCCAGCAGCACGGGCTCGGGCGTGGACAGCAGGCCCAGCACGGCCGTGCCCGGCCGGTCCTCTTGGCGGCCGCCGAAGTGGAGCCAGACCGGGCTCATGGACTTGAGGCCCGAGTCGGGCGATTGCGAGAACAGCGCCACCAGCTTCTGGAGCACGTCATACACCGTGCGCACCACCGGGATGCGCTGCACCAGGGCGTTGACCCCGCGCGCCAGGCCGAGCTGCAGCCCGGTCTCGGTCAGCAGGCCCAGCAGGTAGACGCAGGCCAGCAGCACCAGCAGGCCCAGGGCATAGCCCAGCAGCTCCGAGCCCGTGCCGCCCAGGCCCAGGCGCACGAGCAGCTGGCCGAACTCGCTTTGCGGCCCGAGCCAGGTCGCGAGCAGGCGCAGCGTCCAGACCAGCAGGATCAGGGTGGCGGCCAGGGGCAGCGCGGCCAGCAGGCCGGTGAGCAGGGTGCGCAGGGGATGGCGGAACTGGAGCTTCATGGGGCGAACTGTAGCCTGAGCGGCGGGCCCGGCGGCAAGCCAGTCAGGCTGCGAGGCGCTTTTTTGCTATCAAATTTGCATGACTGGCTGCGGCGGGTCCGGGCCCGGGGCCGCCGCCGACGGCGGGCTCTTGCCGCGCTCCAGTCCGGGCGGGGCGTGGCAGGCACAATGTCCGGCATGACCAGCCCCTCGTTCCTGCCCCCGCTCACGCCGCCCGCCGAACTCGACGCCACCCTGCGCCGCCAGGGCCACGCCGTGCTGGACGCGGCGGCCGTGGCCCGGCTCAGCGGCTGCACCGCAGCCGGGCTGCAGGCCCTGCAGCCCTACTGGGACGCGCTGCCGCCCGACACCTTCCTCAAGGACGGCGGGCGCTACCGGCGCCGGCGCCACGCCTGCTTCGTGCTCGACGGCGAGGTGCTGACCCAGGTGCCGCACCGCGCGCACTGGCAGCCGCTCGAATACAACGCCCTGCACGGTGGCATGCAGCGCCTGTTCGAGCCCATGGCGCCGGCCATGGTGGCGCAGCCCGCCTGGGCGCAGCTGCTGCGCTGGCTGGGGCGCACCGCCAGCGCGCTCAAGGGCGCGCAGCCCTGGTACATCGAGGCCCATCCTTTCCGCATCGACACCACCGACGGCATCGGCCGGCCCACGCCGGAGGGCGCGCACCGCGACGGGGTCGACCTGGTGGCGGTCTTCCTGGTGCAGCGCCGCGGCGTCAAGGGTGGCGAGACGCGTGTGTTCGAGGCGGCGGGGCCGCAGGGCCAGCGCTTCACCCTGGCCGAGCCCTGGTCCGTGCTGCTGCTCGACGATGCGCGCGTGATCCACGAGACCAC
>JAYNNS010000126.1:0-7944 GCA_038112835.1 Curvibacter sp.
ATTCGGGGCTGCCGCGGAGCCGGCTCTGCCGGGCCGCTGGCGGCGCCCCCTGGGAGGAGGCGCCGCAGGCGCCTCGGGGGAGAGATCAGTGGTTCTCGAGAATGAGGTGCCCGACGGCGGTGTTCGACGCAGGCACATGGTAGAAGCGGTGCGCGACCTTGGGCGCGGGGCCGCCGGCCGTGTCGGCCATGGCGCCACGGGCGATGAGCCACATCACGAGCTCGATGCCTTCGCTACCGGCTTCACGCACATAGTCGATATGCGGCATATTGGCCAGGTCTTCGGGGTCGGCGATCATGCGGTCCAGGAAAGCGTTGTCCCAGGTCTTGTTGATCAGGCCGGCGCGCGGACCCTGCAGCTGGTGGCTCATGCCGCCCGTGCCCCAGATCTGCACCTTCAGCGGTTCGTCGTAGGACTCGATGGCCTTGCGGATGGCCTTACCCAGCTCCAGGCAGCGGCGGCCGCTGGGCACCGGGTACTGCACCACGTTGACCGCGAAGGGGATCACCGGACAGGGCCAGGCGAAGTTCTCCTTCGAGGGCGTGCCGCAGACCAGGGACAGGGGCACGGTCAGGCCGTGGTCCACGTCCATCTTGTTGACGATGGTGAGGTCGAAGTCCTGCTGGATCACGGACTGCGCAATGTGCGCGGCCAGATCCGGATGACCCTGGACCTTGGGCACGGGGCGCGGACCCCAGCCCTCGTCGGCCGGTTGGTATTCGGCGGCGGTGCCGATGGCGAAGGTGGGGATCATCTCCAGGCTGAAGGCCGTGGCGTGATCGTTGTAGACGAGGAAGATGACATCGGGCTTGTTCTGCTGGAACCACTGCTGGGACGGTTCGTAGCCGGCGAACAGCGGCTGCCAGTAGGGTTCGTGGGTCTTGCCCAGGTCGATGGCCGCGCCGATGGCCGGCACGTGCGAGGTGTAGACGGAGGAAGTGATCTTGGCCATTGGAGTGTCTTTCAGAGAAGCTTGCCCGAGCCGTGGCCCTGGGGCTGGTTCTGCGGCTGGGCCGTGCCGTTTTCGCCGGTGTAGCGGTTGCCTTCGGGGGAACGGCCACCCTTGATCATCATGTCGCGGTATTCCTCCTCCGTCATGCCGGTCATGGAGCCCGCCATCTGCTGGAAGCTCTTGCCGTGCGTGGCGCCGAGCTTGGCCAGGAAGTAGATGTTGCCGCCCAGGGAGATGGCCTTGTTCAGGTCGGCGTTGAGCACGGCCTGCTTCTGCTCCTCCGTCATCGGCCATTCATCCAGGTACTTGCGCTGGTCGGCCTTGAAGCGCTCACGGTTCTCGGCCTTCATCAGGCTCATGCAGAACTGGTTGAGCCAGTAGCCCTTGCGGCTCTGCTCGGCGTCGAAGATGGTCGTGCCGGGCACGTCCAGATAGGGTTTCTCGAGGGACATGATGATCTCCTTACTTCACTTCCTCGGGCCAGTACAGGCGCATGGGATTGTCCACCAGCAGCTTCTTCTGGAGCTCGGCCGTGGGCGCGATGTGGGGGATGAAGTCCACCAGCAGGCCGTCGTCGGGCATGTGGTCCTTGAGGTTGGGGTGCGGCCAGTCGGTGCCCCAGAGCACGCGGTCCGGGAACTCCTCGACGATCTTGCGCGCGAAGGGCACCACGTCACGGTACGCGTTCTGCTCGCCGTCGAGGGCCTTGGGCCCGGCCACCGACAGGCGCTCGGGGCAGCTGACCTTGCTCCAGACGTTGGCGTGCTCGCGCATGAACTTCAGGAACAGCGCGAACTCGGGCCCGTCCACGGGCTTGCTGACGTCCGGGCGACCCATGTGGTCCACGACCACGGTGGTGGGCAGGGCCGTGAAGAAATCCCACAGCTCGGGCAGGTCCACGGCCTCGAAGTAGATCACCACATGCCAACCGAGCTTGGCGATGCGCCCGGCAATCTCCATCAGCTCGTCCTTGGGCGTGAAGTCCACCAGGCGCTTGACGAAGTTGAAGCGCACGCCGCGCACGCCGGCCGCGTGCAGCTGCTGCAACTCCTCGTCCGTCACGCTGCGCCTGACCGTGGCCACGCCGCGTGCCTTGCCGTTGGACGACTGGCAGGCATCCACGAGTGCGCGGTTGTCGGCGCCGTGGCAGGTGGCCTGCACGATGACGTTGCGCGCGAAGCCCAGGTGGTCGCGCAGGGCGAAGAGCTGGGCCTTGCTGGCATCACAGGGCGTGTACTTGCGCTCGGGCGCATAGGGGAATTCGGCGCCGGGGCCGAAGACGTGGCAATGCGCGTCCACGGCACCCGCGGGCAGCTTGAACCTGGGCTGGCTCGGGCCGGTGTACCAGTCCAGCCAGCCGGCGGTCTTCTCGAAAGGTCCTGTGGTGGGTTTGTTCATGGTTCTCTCAGTCAATCGGGGTTCAGCGTTGGCCGGGCTCGACGGTGCCGCGCAGGCCGGCGCGCGCGATGGCCGCCTCCAGCGTGCCGTCACGGCGCACGGTGCGCGCGAACAGGCTCAGGTAAGACAGGCCGGCCTGCCGGCCCTTGGGCACGGCAATCGCCAGGTTCTCCAGGCCCCAGCGGCCCTCGAGCACACGGGCACCCGGCAGGTTGTCGGACATCTCGAACAGGATGCCCTTGTTGGTGGCGAAGGCGTCGAGCTGGCCCAGGCGCAGCTGGTCGATCGCCGTCTTGAGCGTGGGCACGGGCACGACCTGGGCCTGCCGGTACGCGCGGCTGAGCACACCGTGCGAGGTGCTGCCCTGGCTCACGCCGACCTTGGTGCCCACACGGTCGATCTCGCTGGCATTGCGCAGCTTGCTGCCCGGGGGTACGAGGTAGCCCAGTTCCAGGCTGACCAGCGGCAGGGTGAAGTCCACGTCGCGGGCGCGCGCATCGGTGGCATTGGTGAAGGTGAAGTCCACCTCGCCGGCCTTCATGGCCTCGATCACCTCGGCGATGCGGTTGAACTCGACCAGCTGGAAGGGCGAGTTGAGCCAGCGCGCGAACTCGCGGCCCAGGTCATGCGCCACGCCCGCGTTGCGGCCCTGCTTGTCCGACACCAGCGAGGTCGGGCTGCCCGCGTACACGCCCACGCGCAGCACGCCGGTGGGCGTGAGCGCCACCCGCGCCTCGGGCGTGGGCGCCGGCGGCGGCGTGACGGCACAGCCGGCCAGCAGCACGACGGTGGCCAGCAGACCGGTGAAGCAGGTACGGCGCAGCATGCTCATGGTGTGTTCCCTCGCAGATGGACCAAGGAGGAGCTTAGTCGATGTACTTCAGGCCCAGCTTTTCCAGGGGCTCGCGGAACTTGTACATGTCCAGGCCCAGCACGCCCGCGGCCAGCTTGGCGCGCTTCTCGCCTTCGTTGGCCTCGCGCGCCGCGGCGGCATCGGCCACCTTCTGCGCATCGGCGGCATTGACGACCACCACGCCGTCGTCATCGGCCACGATGGCGTCACCCGGGTTGACGATCATGCCGGCGCAGACCACCGGGATGTTGACCGAGCCCAGCGTGGCCTTGATGGTGCCCTTGGCGCTGATGGCGCGGCTCCAGACCGGGAAGTCCATGGCCTTGAGTTCGGCGATATCACGGCAGCCGCCGTCGATGATGAGCCCCCTGGCGCCGCGCGCCTTGAAGCTGGTGGCCAGCAGGTCGCCGAAGAAACCGTCGGTGTTGGGGGAAGACAGGGCCGCGACGACGATGTCGCCCGGCTTGATCTGCTCGGCCACCACGTGCAGCATCCAGTTGTCGCCCGGGTGCAGCAGCACGGTGACGGCGGGGCCGGCGATCCTGGCGCCCGAGTAGATCGGGCGCAGATAGGTCTGCATCAGGCCGATGCGGCCCTGGGCTTCGTGCACGGTGGCGACGCCGTACCGGCCCATTTTCTCGACGGCGGCGGCATCGGCGCGCACGATGTTGCGCTTGACGATACCCAGGGGTGCGTTGACGCTCATGGTGTTTCCTCTGTGAGTTCTGGCGATGATGGATTACTTGCCCTGGGCCTTGAGGGCGGCGTCCAGGCGCGTGAAGACGCGGCGGGCATTGCCTTCGTAGACCTTGTAGCGCTGCTCTTCGTTCAGGTGGGGCGTGGCCTGGATGTAACGCTTGGTGTCGTCGTAGTAGGCGCCGGTCTCGGGATCGATGCCGCGCACGGCGCCGATCATCTCGGAGGCGAACAGGATGTTGTCCACCGGGATCACTTTGGTCAGCAGGTCGATGCCCGGCTGGTGGTAGACGCAGGTGTCGAAGTAGATGTTCTTGAGCAGGTGCTCGGACAGCAGGGGCTTCTTCATCTCCTGCGCCAGGCCGCGGAAACGGCCCCAGTGGTAGGGCGCGGCGCCGCCGCCGTGCGGGATGATGAACTTCAGCGTGGGGAAGTCCTTGAAGAGGTCGCCCTGGATCAGCTGCATGACCGCCGTGGTGTCGGCGTTCAGGTAGTGCGCGCCCGTGGTGTGGAAGCAGGCATTGCAGCTGGTCGACACATGGATCATGGCCGGGATGTCGTACTCCACCATCTTCTCGTAGATGGGGTACCAGTGGCGATCGGTCAGCGGCGGGCTGGTCCAGTGGCCGCCCGAGGGATCGGGGTTGAGGTTGATGCCCACATTGCCGTACTGCTGGACGCATTTCTCCAGCTCGGGGATGCAGGTCTTCGGGTCCACACCGGGCGACTGCGGCAGCATGGCCGCGCCGATGAAGTAGTCCGGGAAGAGCTGCGTGACGCGGTAGACCAGCTCGTTGCAGATGGCGGCCCAGGTGGACGACACGTTGAAGTCGCCGATATGGTGGGCCATGAAGCTGGCGCGCGGGCTGAAGATGGTGAGGTCGGAGCCGCGCTCCTTCATCAGCTTGAGCTGGTTGGTCTCGATCGCCTCGCGCAGCTCGTCGTCGCTGATTTTGAGGTCGGCGACCTTGGGGCTCAGGGCCGGGTCCTTGATGCCGGCGATCTGCTGGTTGCGCCAGGCCTCCAGCGCCTTGGGCGCCGTGGTGAAGTGGCCATGGCAGTCGATGATGAGCGGGTTCTTCTTCATGAGGGTCTCCTGGGATTCAGATTTCAATACGCAGCCGTGTCCACACTCGACCGCGATGAGCCAAGCAGGGAACGCCGTGGAACCGGCTTCGCCGGGCCACTGGCGTTGCCCCCTGCAAGGGGCTGAGGCCTGCGGCTCCGAGCCTGCCTGCGCAGGCTCGGACAGGCCGAGGAGCCTGAGCCTCTGGCGTAGGCACGAGGCAGGTAGCGACACGCAGTTCGCGGAGCCTGGGGGTGTTTCATATCAGGCGGGCTCCATGCCCTGACGCCGCTTGGCCTCGGCCGCGGCGGGGGAACGCAGATAGGCCAGCAGCTCGCGCACGGCCTCGGGCTGGCGGCTGGCAGCGCAGACGCCGGCCGAGAAGGTGGTGGTGATCTGGATGGCCGGCGGCAGCGGACCCAGCACGCTGATGCCTTCGAGGCTGATGAGCTCGCTGAGCTGCTGGAAACCCAGCGCCACCTCGCCCCTGGCCACGAGGCTGCCCACGGGCACGCCCGGCGGCGGCGTGACGATGCGGTCCTTGATCTGCTCCGCGATGCCCCAACGCTCGAACAGCCTGGCCAGCGCCACGCCGCTGGGACCGGTGGAGTAGCTCAGGCTGGGCGCGGCCAGCACGACGGCACGCACGGCTTCCTCGCTGGCGATGTCGGGCCGGGGCGCACCGGCCCGCACGGCCACGGCCACGCCGGAATGCACCAGGTCGACCCGGCTGCCGGCCAGCACCTGGCCGGAGGCGATGAGCTTGTCGATGGCGTCGGCCGCCAGGATGACCACGTCGAAGGCCTCGCCGGCGGCCACGCGTTTGGCAGCGTCGACGCCGCCCACGGATTCGATGCGCACGCGCCGGCCGGCGCTGCGCTGGTAGGCCTCGACCAGCTCGGCCAGCAGCTGGCGGGTCGCCATGGAGGAGATGCCCAGGATCTCGGGATTCATGCGGGGTGGCGTCACTCGGTAAAGGGAGGATTGTCCCCAGCCTCCCGGACAAAGCCAAGGCGGGGCGTTCACTAGCAGGTATCGCATTTCGGCATAATGGCATCCCAGCTATCCCGCAAACCATGGACCTCAAGCAGCTCGAATACTTCGTCCGCGTGGCCGAGCTCGGCAGCTTCACGCGCGCGGCCGGGGTGCTCAACATCGCCCAGCCGGCGCTGAGCCGCCAGGTGCGCCTGCTCGAGGTCGAGTTGCGCCAGAACCTGCTGCTGCGCAACGGCCGCGGCGTCACCACCACCGAGGCCGGCAAGCTGCTGCTCGAGCACGGCCGCGGCATCCTGCACCAGGTCGAGCGCGCGCGCGAGGACCTGGGGCGCGTGCGCGGCGCGCTGGCCGGGCGCGTGGCGCTGGGCCTGCCGCCCAGCATCGCCAAGATGATGACCGTGCCGCTCACGCGCGCCTTCCGCAAGCGCCTGCCCAATGCGGCCCTGTCCATCAGCGAGGGCCTGACCATCTCCATGCAGGAAGGCCTGCTCACCGGCCGCCTGGACATCGCCCTGCTCTACAACCCGCCCCCCAGCCCCGAGCTCGACACCCTGCCGCTGATGGACGAAGAGCTGCTGCTGATCGGCCCGCGGCGCCCGCGCAGCAAGGTGACGACCGAACCCATCAGCCTGCGCGAGACCAGCACCCTGCCCCTGGTCATCCCCAGCCGGCCCAACGCCATCCGCATGGTGGTGGAGACCGAGATGGCCGCCATCGGCTGCAAGCCCGACATCGGCCTGGAGATCGACGGCGTGGCCGCGATCCTGGACCTGGTGGCCGATGGTGCGGGCTACGCCATCCTGCCCAAGTACGCGCTCGCCACCGCGACCCGGCCCGAGGCCTACGTGGGACGCACCATCGTCCAGCCCCACCTGCTCAGCCGGCTGGCCCTGTCCACCGCCGCAGGCCGCACCACCACCATGACCCAACAGGCCATGATTGAGCTCATCCAGCAGGTCGCAGCCGAAGTCTTCGCCCCTAGGGCTCCCACCGCATGAACGCTTTCCATCATGTCGACTGACAAGCCCTACACCCTGGCCGGCGTCGTGGGCTGGCCCGTGGCGCACTCGCGCTCGCCGGCCATCCACGGCCACTGGATCCGCCACTACGGCCTGAACGGCAACTACGTGCTGCTGCCCGTGCAGCCCGAACACCTGGGTGACGCCGTGCGCGGCCTGCGTGCGCTGGGCTTCGCCGGCTGCAACCTCACCATCCCGCACAAGGTGGCAGCCCTGGCCCTGGTGGACCGCGTGGACCCGCTGGCCACGCGCATCGGCGCCATCAACACCCTGGTGGTGGAGCAGGACGGCACGCTGGCCGGCTACAACACCGACGCCTACGGCTACATCCAGAGCCTGCTCGATGCACAGCCCGACTGGCGCGCCGATACCGGCCCTGTCACCGTGCTGGGCGCGGGCGGCGCGGCGCGCGCCATCCTGGTGGCGCTGGCCGAGCGCGGCGCGCAAGAGATCCGCCTGTGCAACCGCAGCCTGGACAAGGCCCAGGCCCTGGCGACCGAGTTCGGCGCACCGATCCGTGCCATCCCCTGGGAGCAGCGCGCCGAGGCGCTGGACGGCTGCGCCCTGCTGGTCAACACCACCAGCCTGGGCATGAAGGGACAGGCACCACTGGAGATCTCGCTGGAGCGCCTGCCGCGCCACGCCCTGGTCTCGGACATCATCTATGTGCCGCTGGAAACGCCCTTGCTCGCCGCCGCGCGCGCGCGCGGCCATGTGGTGGTCGACGGCCTGGGCATGCTGCTCAACCAGGCCCGGCCGGCCTTCGAGCACTGGTTCGGCGTACGGCCCGAACTCACGCCCGAGCTGCGGCGCCTGATCGAGGCCACGCTTTAGAACCCGGCCACCCACGATCGGTGGCTCGACGCGGAAGAACGGGGAACCCATAGGTCTGCCGACAACCATGTCCCGTCGGAGATACGGCCCCCAAACACAGAAGCCCGGCCGACACCCTGCCGGCAGGGCC